>JAOXRV010000542.1 GCA_025800435.1 Cellvibrionaceae bacterium
GGCAACCTTGGCACTTTTGACCATTTGCAACAGCTCATCCAAATTGGCGGCTTTGTCCTGGGCCATAGCCGTGCCCGCAGACAGCATGCCCGCTGCGGCGATGGCAATAATACGTTTGGCGAAGGTCATTTTCATTGTGCAGCCTCCGGAGCCAGAATGGGTAGATCCATGATATCGATAGTCGCTTGTTTCTTGGCAATCTTAATGCCTTTGAGGATAGCGGCGCGGTAATCGCCGGAGTCGATAGACTCCCACTGGCCAGAGGCCTTATTGTAAGCACCAGACTTCTCGGTATCGGTGGTTTGATACATCAGCGCGATGCGACCAACGCGGAGAATATTAACCTCACGCTCTTGACCGTCGATCTGCAGGGTATCTTTATAGGTGTCGATCTTGCGGCCGTACTCGGTCTCGATCTTGTAGGCTTCCAGTACCTGACGGAACTTCTCAGCCACAGAGATATCCGCGCGCTCCTGGTTGTCCTTCAGCATCTGCAGGCGCTCTTGACGCTCAGCCACGTGGAAGGGGGCATCCAGGTTTACGAACTGATCCAGAGCTTCCAGCATGCGCAGGATAAGGGGCTGGATCTGACGCTCCATTACCGTAACCTGCTCGATGGAGCCAGTCAGATTGTTGATTACCTCAAGCTGGCTGGCGATTTGCTTTTCCAGCTGCTTGTTGTAAACCCGCAGGCCTTCGATCTGTTTGTTTACGGTTTTAAAGTCTTGTAGCAAGCCTTGGGTCTGCTCGGCGATCTTATCGATTTTTTGCTGAGACTGAGCCCCGGACTGGGCTTTGGCCTGGCCAACTTTCAAGATGGCATCAATGGTTTGATCTGCTTGGGCGGCACTCCCCATGAGCGCGCCGGCAGAAAGCACGGTGGACAGCGCCACGGCTTTCAATCGCTGCTTCTTCATAATTCCCCCAACTCGGGTGCTTCTTTCAACTGAGTTTGCGACATTCTCTAACCGGCCTATGGTTTCTTATAATCTTGGTTTCTTATAATTCCCATTTGCCGGAGCCAAGAGTGCGCCATTGTAATAACAGGCTGGAGTAACATTCAACGGTTAATCCGAGCCCTTGTTCAATTGTGTAGTACAGTATCACCAAGGTAACACTCGCGCCACTTATAATCGGGGAATACGGTAACATATAAATTAAATGTGTCACAGGCCCCATAAACCAAGGAATAGTGGCTATAACTTAAACAATCTTAAGGCGCTGCTCAAGTTTCAACCAAAAGCCTAGTTGTCCCCAGAAGTAACACGCTCTAATACACAGAAGGCGTAATCATAGGGGTTGCGCTCACAGGCGGCATACTGCTCGCACGCCACTTGCCGCCACTGCTGTGGCGCCAGCTCGGGGAAAAAGGCATCCCCCTCTAGCTCACAGGCAACCCGGGTCAGGTAGATTCGCTCGGCCAGAGGCAGCGCCTGTCGATAGATTTCGGCACCGCCAATAACCATAAGTTCAGCTTGATTTGGTTCTGCCGCGGCCGCCGCAATCGCCGACTCTACATCGTGCACCACGGTCACGCCCTCGCGCTGCCAATTGTGCTGACGAGTGATAACTATGTTGTGGCGGCCGGGAAGCGGGCGCCCGATGGACTCAAAAGTTTTGCGCCCCATCACAATCGGTTTACCCATAGTGATGCGCTTAAAGTACTTTAAGTCTTCGGGCAGGTGCCAGGGCAGTTCATTGTCAACCCCGATCACATTATTCTGGGCCGCAGCCACCACCAAACAAAGTTTCACAGAGCCTCCTTCTGTATACGTGACTTAAATGGCCACCGGGGCAGCGATATGGGGATCGGGGTTGTAGCCTTGCAACTCAAAGTCTTCAAACTTAAAGCCAAAAATATCTTTAACCTCGGGGTTAATTTCCATCTTAGGTAAAGGCTTAGGCTGGCGCTGCAATTGTGTTTCAACCTGCTCGGCATGGTTGGAATAAAGATGGGCATCACCAAAAGTGTGAATAAAATCCCCGGGCGCCAGATCGCAAACTTGAGCCACCATCATGGTCAGCAAAGCATAGGAGGCAATATTAAACGGCACCCCCAAAAAAATATCAGCACTGCGCTGGTACAGCTGGCAGGAGAGTTTTCCGTCTGCCACATAAAACTGGAACATAGTGTGGCAGGGCGCCAGCGCCATGCGACCCTCGGCCACATTGGCCTGGGGACCAATGCTTTCATCGGGCAGCTGCGCCGGGTTCCAGGCAGAAATAATCAAGCGGCGCGAATCGGGCTTGGTTTTAATCATCTCGATCAACTGGCTAATCTGGTCGATAGATTCGCCACTGGGCGCGGGCCAGCTGCGCCATTGGTAGCCGTATACAGGGCCCAAATCGCCCTCGGGGCTGGCCCATTCATCCCAGATGCTAACCCCATTTTGTTTTAAATAAGCAGTGTTGGTATCGCCATTCAAAAACCACAACAGCTCGTGCACAATAGATTTTAAGTGACACTTTTTAGTGGTTACCAGAGGAAAGCCCTCGGCCAAATCAAAGCGCATTTGATAGCCAAAAACACTTTGGGTGCCGGTGCCGGTGCGGTCACTTTTAAAACTGCCTGTATCGCGCACATGGCGCATTAAATCAAGATACTGTTTCATTTTATTCGCTATATTTTTGAATCAACTTTATTGCTTAACGGGCTCGCGCTGGGTACCGGCATCAGAGTCTTGCAACAGCGCCCAGAGTATTAGCCCTAAACCGGCGACAATCATCGGCAGCGATAGCACCTGGCCCCGACTCATCCAGCCCATCAGCAACTGATCGACAAGATGGGCATCGGGCTCGCGCACAAACTCCACCACAAAGCGGAAACAGCCGTATAACACCAAAAAGGTGCCACTGAGCAGCCCCCGAGGCTGAGGCTTGCGCGACAGCCAAAACAATACAAAAAATAAAACCAAGCCCTCTAAAAATGCCTGGTACAACTGCGAGGGGTGGCGCGGCAACTGCTCGGGGTCGCGCGGAAAAATCATCGCCCAGGGCGCCGTAGGGTCGGTGGCCCGGCCCCATAATTCCTGGCCAATAAAATTGCCAAGCCGGCCAAAGCCCAGCCCCAAAGGCACCAGCGGTGCAACAAAATCACCGAGCCCCAGCAGGGTGGTTTGGGTGCGGCGGGCGTAAACCAAAATGGCCACACAAACGCCGATAAACCCACCGTGGAAAGACATACCGCCCTCCCAAATTCGGAACAGCCACAAGGGGTCAACTAGGAATTTATCGAAATGATAAAACAGCACATAACCCATGCGCCCGCCCAGAATCACACCAAAGGCGCCATACATAATTAGGTCTTCAACCTGCTTGGGCTGCAGTGGCGTATCGGGCCTGCGCGCGCGCATCATGCCCAAAAACCAGGCGGCAGCAAAGGCCAGCAAATACATAATGCCGTACCAGTGTACCTTGAGCGGGCCCAGTGCAAAGGCCACCGGATCGATCTGCGGATATTCCATAATGTGAACTAAACCCTGTTTTTTAGGCGTGCGTTAAAACAGCGCCATAATACCACTTAGTAAGAAATTCAGCCCCACCAGGCACAATAAGGTGGCAAAGCTGCGCTGCAACAGCTGGGGTGACAGCCTATGGGCCAACATCGCGCCATAGCGCGCAAAAATTGTACTAAACACAGCTATGCCCAGCAGCGCCGGCCAGTAGATATAACCAATGGCATCAGCGGGTAAATCGGTACGGCCGATGCCGCCGTAGGCAAAACTGAGCGCCCCCACCAAGGCGATGGGAAAACCCAGCGCCGCCGCCGAGGCCACCGCGCGCTGGGCCTGAACCCCGCGGCCACTTAAAAACGGCACGGTTAGCGAGCCCCCGCCAATACCAAAAATGGCCGAGGCCCAACCAATTAGTGCCGACACCGGCACCAACAACATGGCCCCCAAGCTTTTGGCCTCTACCTCTAGCTTGGCCTTGCGCCACATTTTTATGGCGGTATAAAGTGCAAAAGTACCGATAATCAGCTGTAAGTGCTCGCCCTTGAGCAACACCGCGGTCACCCCCCCAAACCAACTGCCAATAGCGATACCCGGCACCATGGTGCGCACCAGGGCCCAGTCTACCGCGCCTTTTTTATGATGGGTCCAAATAGAGCTGACCGAGGTGGCAACAATACAGGCCAGCGAGGTGCCGATAGCCATATGCATCATGGCTTCCGGTGCAAAGCCCAGCAGGCCAAAGCTGTAGGCCAGCACCGGCACTATAATAATGCCGCCGCCAACCCCAAATAAGCCGGCAATCAGGCCGGCACAAACCCCCAACAGGGAATAAATAAGCAATAACAATGTAAATCTCCCAAAGCCTCTGTCGCGGGGGCCACCATTATGGGGGGCAAACTGTCCTCAAACAATGGCGTTCTGCTAAACTCCGGGCATTGCCAAGCCCCTTGATAGGAACCTCTATGTGCCTGATTTTATTTCGCTTTGCCCCGGGCACTGAACTGCCGCTGGTGGTGGCCGCCAACCGCGACGAGGCCTATGCCCGGCCCACCGCCAAGGCGAGCTTTTGGGGCCGCGAGCAACAGATTCTGGCCGGGCGCGACCTGCAAGCCGGAGGCAGTTGGCTGGGGGTTGATAGGCGCGGCCGCTTTGCGGCAGTTACCAACTTTCGAGAGGGCCAGGCCAGGCCCCACAGCGGGCCCTCTCGGGGCGAGCTGGTAGCCGGCTTTTTAGAAGGCGAGCAAAGCGCCCAGGCTTACATGGCCGAGCTGGCGACGCAGGCGGGGAATTACGCCGGCTTTAATCTGCTTATCGGCGATGCCAATGAGCTGTGGTACTTCTGTAACAGCGAACCGGGCAGCCAGCCCCGGTCGCTCAGCCCAGGTTACTACGGTCTAAGCAATGGCCAACTGGACTGCCCCTGGCCCAAAGTCACCCTGGGTAAAAAACGCCTACAGGCCTGTATCGACTCGGGCTGCCACCGCCAAGACCTACAGCTGATACTGCTGGATGACAGCGAACACCCACCTGAACACCTACCCGATACCGGCGTAGGGGCGGCACTGGAAAAACTGCTCAGCCCCCTTTATATCCGCAGCGAAAGCTACGGCACTCGCAGCTCCAGCCTGGTGATGCTAGAGCCTACACAGCTGCGCTTTGATGAGTATATCTACCCCAATGGTGACCTAGAGGCCCAGCAACACCAGCATTTTAAGATCAACCTGGCGGGCTAGGGTAGGGCGGAAAAATTCGGCGATGCCGAGCGGCAAATAAAGGCGGAAAAATCATGTGGCATCGGTGCAGCATTAAAACACAGCCATAAAAAAGCCGCGCAGTGCGCGGCTTTTTTATGGCTGTTTAATCACATTAAGGATTAACTTTTAACAGCTCAATCTCAAATACTAAGGTAGCATTGGGGCCGATAACACCGCCGGTACCACCGGGGCCGTAGGCCAGCTCACTGGGAATATAAACCTTCCACTTAGCGCCCTCTTCCATCAGCTGCAATACTTCGGTCCAGCCGGGAATAACCTGGGTAACACCAAAGGTGGTCGGCTCGCCGCGGTCGACCGAGCTGTCGAACTTCTCACCATCGATCAAGGTACCGGTATAGTGAACCTGTACACTGTCTTCAGCGGTGGGCTTAGGCCCGGTGCCGGCGCTGATGACTTCATACTGCAGGCCGGATTCAGTGGTGGTGACACCCTCGCGCTTGCCGTTTTCAGCCAGGAAAGCCTGGCCCTTTTCCAGATTCTCTTTACCCGCTTTTTCGCTCTCTACACGAGCCGCCTCAATAGCCTCGTGCTGCTTGGCCATCTGCTTCTCTTGAAACTGGGCCATAACTTGCTGCATTTCTTCCTCGGAAATACGCGACTCTTTACCGGCGGCAATATCTTCTACAGCTGCGCTGATTGCGGCTGCATCCAGGGCCATATCGTCCTGCTTAAAGCGATTGGCGATATCGTAACCGAGGATATAACTTACCTTCTTGTCCATGGTATCGAGTACCAGCTCGGGGGCGGGCTGCTCGGCCTTATCGTTACAGCCCAAAACGAGCAGAGATGCCGCAGTAATGGCGGCCAGAGGGAGTTTTTTCATTATACCTTCCTAATTTGTGGGTGGGGCACAGCCCCGAAACTGAGCAGTTTATGACTACTGTTATTCCTTATCGGGCAAGGGTACAGCGTTTAAGGGGGCTTGAGTAGGGCTTTTTGCCTCAAGTTCCGCTCTTACGGTCTCACTCATCAAGTCTATATTGGGGTCGACCCAGACCTCTTCAGCCCTGCCTTTGGGGTTGGGCGTGTCCGATAAATGCCAATTGCCCTGGGCATCTTGCCAGCGGTAGGCCTTGGTTTTGCCCGCATTGGCCTCGCCAAAGACTTCGCGCTGCAGCTTAACCCACCACTGTTGCAATGTTGACTGTACCTTACCCAAGTCATCATTGACCTGAAAATTGCTGCCGGGTTCCGGCTCATCGGCCAGGCCCACCAAATGGGGAGCAAAGGTCAGAACACCCGCAATAATTACGCACAAAATTAAAAACACTTTCATCGCTAGCTTCTCTGCCAAGTGCGCCTGTGACTAAAATCAGGCGCTCATTCGTTGGATTAGTCGCTCAAACAGCGCATCCCTGGGTTCAAGTGTAACCGCCACTGCCGGCCCTGTCCCCCCCGCCAGCCCCAGCGCCTCGGCATAGGCCTTTAGATTATGGCGCAGCAAAGCGGCACCGAGCGGCTCTGCAGTTTCCGGCCAGCTCTGCTGCAAGCGAAACAGCTGATCCTGCTGCCAGCGCTCAAGGCCCAATTCCAGCGCCTTGGCCTGCTCGTATAACCGTGCCTCAGGGTGCTGTTTTAAGCGCCGCCGCAGTGCCCGCAAGGGCAATAGATACGCCTGCTGGCCCTCGGCAATAACCGCCCTAGCCCGGCACAGCTGCACCGCGCTAAGGCGCTTGCCGCAGCTGCCAGCCCATAAGCATAGCAGCAGTATATTGACCTCGGCCTGCCAGTCATCCTGTAGCGCCAACAGTGTATCGGCCACCCCTGGACGGGCGTAGCAATTGAGGCTGTATTGCCACAGCAAATTTGGCGTTGAGTCTGTCATTCTTTAGCTGCCCCAGTACAATAGCGGCCATGATAGAGATACAAGATTTAAGTTTACAGCGCGGCCGCAAGATTCTGCTAGAGGATTGCAAGCTGCGCGTACACCCAGGCCAAAAAATTGGTCTAATTGGCGCCAACGGCAGCGGCAAATCCAGCCTGTTTAAACTGCTGCTGGGCGAGCTCGGGGCGGATAAGGGCCTGTGTAAGGTTCCCAACAGCTGGCGCCTGGCCCATATGGCCCAAGAAGTGGGCGAAAGCCAGCGCTGTGCACGCGATTATATTATCGACGGCGATGCCGGCTTGCGCCACCTGCAGCGGCAAATTGAAGCTGAAAACGGCAAGGGCAGCGACGCCTGTGGCGCCACCTTAGGCCGGCTCTACGATGAGCTAGAGCAATGCCAGGGCTATAGCGCTGACGCCCGAGCCGAGGCCCTGCTCAGCGGCCTCGGCTTTAAACCCAGCGACAGCGCACGTCCGGTGCAAGATTTTTCCGGGGGCTGGCGCATTCGCCTCAACCTGGCCCAAGCGCTGATGTGCCCCTCAGACTTACTGCTGCTTGATGAGCCCACTAACCACTTAGATTTAGACGCGACCGTGTGGCTCGAACAGTGGCTGCAACAGTACCCGGGTACCTTGCTAATCATTTCTCACGATCGGGATTTTCTCGACAATGTGATCGACTACACGGTCAATTTACATCAGCAAAAACTCAATTTATATAAGGGTAACTATTCCAGTTACGAACGCCAAAAGGCCGAGCGCCTGGCGCAACAACAGGCCGCCTTTGACAAACAACAGCTGCGGGTAGCCGAGATTGAAAACTTTGTGCGCCGCTTTCGGGCCAAAGCCACCAAGGCCAAACAGGCCCAGAGCCGGCTAAAAGAATTAGAACGGATGGAGAGCATTGCCCCGGCCCACATCGACTCGCCCTTTAGCTTTAGCATTCCAGTGGCCGATAAACTGCCCCAAAGCCTGCTCAATTTACAGCAGGCCAGTTTGGGCTACGGCGACAAAGCCATTGTTGAAAAACCGAATTTAGGCTTGCTGCCCAGTAGTCGTATCGGCCTGCTCGGCCACAATGGCGCGGGCAAATCCACCTTGATCAAAACCCTGGCGGGTGATTTAAAACCCATTGCCGGCGAACTGAACCAATCGGAACACTTGGCCATTGGCTATTTTGCCCAGCACCAATTGGAAGCACTGGATTTACAAGCTTCTGCCGCCCTACATATTCAGCGCCTAAGCCCCAAGGCCAGCGAGCAGGAGATTCGAAACTTTCTCGGCGGCTTTGGCTTTCAGGGCGACCGTGCGTTTGAAATAATTAAGCACTTCTCCGGCGGCGAAAAAGCCCGCCTGGCACTGGCCCTGATTGCCTGGCAGAAACCCAACCTGCTACTGCTGGATGAGCCCACCAACCACCTGGACCTGGAAATGCGCCACGCGCTAACCGTAGCATTACAAGCCTACGAGGGCGCAATCGTGTTGGTTTCCCACGATCGTCACCTATTAAAGAATACGGTAGAGCAGTTTATTCTGGTCGACAGCGGTCGCGCCGAACCTTTTAACGGTACCCTGGAAGACTACCAGGCCTGGCTGGCGCACAATAAACTAGAAACCGTTGAGGCGGGCACCGACAAAACCTCAAAGGTGGATAAAAAAGAGCAGCGTCAAGCCGCTGCCGCACAACGCCAAAAACTGCAGCCCCTGCGAAAAAAAATACAGCAATTGGAAAAGCAGATGGACAACTGGCAGAAACAGCTGGATGAAACCGAAACCCGCCTGGCCGACAGTAGTTTATACGAAGGTAATAACCCCGAGTTGGCACCGCTGTTAAAACAACAGGGCGAACTGCGCCGTCAGCATGAGCAAGCGGAAGAGCAGTGGCTGGAATTAAGTGAAGAGCTGGAAGCCGCCAGTGCCAACTAGGGCGCAGCCACTCCCAGATCTATCTTGCCGCCGTCCTGTAAGCGCAGCGACGGCCACAGGCCGCCGCTGTCGAGCTTAATCGCAAATTTGTAATCGATATTTTGCGGCGGTTTGTCCATTAGCTCGCGCAATAGCTTAAAACTCTGTAGCAGGCTGGCCTGGGCGATTACTTCAAACTCGCGGCTTTCGTAGGCGGGCACCTCGGGAATATCTTTGCTGACCCCGGTGATCACCTCGAAGCCTTGCAAATTTAACTTATAGGAAGCGCCGATAATACTCAGGGCTTTACTACTGGGGTTTTCTAAGCGCAAACCAATTTTAAAGCGCGCCGCAAAGTTATCCGAGGGCAGCATTTGCACACTGCTCAACTGCAGGCGAGGCTCTTCATAGCCGCTGTACTCACGTGCGATATTGCTACAACCAAACACCGACAGCAATAACAATACTAAAAAACTCCGCTGCAATTTTTTCATGGTTACGCCAACTCTAAAACCTTATCAACCAGGGCGTTAATGCCGCTGGCCGCCTCGGCAATTCCGCCGGCCAACATATAGGCCGGGGTCGTAACCAGCTTATTCTCGACATCCACCACAATGGCATCTACCGCACAATTTTGGTGCTTAGCGCCACTGGCTTCCACCGCAGCGGCGGTATCCGCATCGCTGCCGATGGTGCAAAGAGCACCCTCACCAAAGATCTTTGCTGTCATCGCCGGGGCGATGCACATTAAGCCCACCACTTTGCCCGCATCCTTAGCGGCCTGCATAAAACTCAAAAAATCAGGGTTAACACTAAGCTCGGGACCGGCCACGGCAAAGTCGGATAAGTTCTTGGCCGCACCAAAGCCACCGGGCACCACCACCGCATCAAAATCTGTGGCCTTGGCACTGGCGATATCGGCCACCGCACCACGGGCAATACGGGCGGCTTCAACCATTACATTGCGGCTTTCGCCCTCGGCCACATCGCCAGTCAAGTGGTTGACCACGTGCATTTGCTCAATATTGGGGGCCAGACAGGTGACTTCTGCCCCGGCCTGATCGAGGCGCAGCAAGGTGATTACTGCCTCGTGAATTTCGGCACCGTCGTAAACCCCACAACCGGCCAGTACTACTGCGACCTTTTTAGACATGCTCTGTCTCCTGCTTGAATTTAACCTTAAGTAATTCTAACCGAAGAAAAACACCTCTTGAAAGGGTGTTAAGGTAGCTCTGAATAACTCGATGATGCTCAGCGGGATCCTAAAGCGTACAGCTGCAAGGCGCGCTGCGCAGTGAATGCTGGCCGCCTTTACAAGCAGCGCAACACCGCAGATGTGCGCTTTAGGGCCCGCCCTGCGGGCCTTGAGGCACCTTTTATAACCACATGGCCTAGCGGTGTTGCTCGCTCTTGACGTGCGCGCAGCATGCCTTCGAGCGAGCGCCTTGCTAGGGCGTTTGCCTCAAGGCCTGAGCGTCACCGAGTTATTCAGAGGTACCTTAAGTATTGCTTCGACCGAGCCCTGTGGTGGAGGTGTGTTGCACAACAAGGGCTTATCACCAAACAAAAAACCCGGGACTTGCCCGGGTTTTTAACTACTTTAAAAGCGCTGCTTATTCAGTAGTTTCAGTGCTGATCTCAGCAACCACGCGGCGGTTGGCAGCGCGGCCCTCAACGGTACCGTTGTCGGCAACTGGACGGCTCTCGCCGTAACCGGTAGCACTTACGCGGCTGGAATCTACGCCATAGTCTTGAACCAGAATCTTAGCAACGGCATTGGCGCGACGCTCAGACAGGGACTGGTTGTAAGCATCAGAAGCGGTAGAGTCGGTGTGACCGGCCAGCTCAACATTGGTGCTGTCGTACTGCTTCATAAAGTCGGCAACGTCTTTAATCTCAGACATGTACTGAGGCTTGACGTAAGACTTGTCTACGTCGAACTTAACGTCCAGTTCGGTAGAAACAGTCTTAGAGATCTTCTCTTCACAGCCTTCGCTGTCAACCGTGGCTCCGGCTGGGGTGTCGGGGCACAGGTCGCCGTAGTCGTAAACACCATCGCGGTCGCTATCGATTGGGCAACCTTTGCCATCAACCGCTACACCGGCTGGGGTGTTGGGGCACTGGTCCAGGGCGTCTTCAACGCTGTCGCCGTCGGCATCGTTCTTAGCGGCAACCGCAGAGGTGCCACCAACCAAGTAAGCCACACCCAAGCCCAGGGCGTAATCGGTTACCTCGTTGTCCATGCTGTGAATCGCGCGCAGGTCACCGCGCAGCTGCCAGTCGTTAGAAAGGAAGTACTTAACGCCACCGCCAAAGTTGAGGGCGGTTTCACGGTGCTTATCGCCGCCGTCGGCCTCAAAGCTCTGATCGCCGGCACCGCCAACCAAGAAAGGCTGCCAATTGCCACTGCGGGCCAGGTTGTAAACCGCATCTAGGCGGTAGTGACGACCGTCGATCTCGATGGCGCTATTGCCATCCTCATCGGTCTCGAAACCGTTGGCAACGGCTTCCAGAGTGAAATTCTCACTCAACACCCAACCCAGGCCGATGTTCAGGCCATTGTCATCACCGATAGCACGATCGGAATCAAACATATGACGACTGGCACCTAAATAGGTCTCAAAGCTATGATTTTCGGCAAGAACAGTGGCAGTTCCCATGCTGCTGGCCACACCCATAGCTAACAACAAAGCCTTCTTCTTGTATGTTTTCATTAAGTTAACTCCTTAATTATTTAGACTAAATCCCTACTTTAAACTCTCGATGAACTTCTCCGACGCTTTGATGGAATCCTCCATGCGCGCGATTAAGGTATTAATATCTCGACGCAGACCACCAAATTCTGATTTCAACGAGCTGATCGCGCGTGCGTTTAAATTGTGTTTTAAATACAGCACTTGATCATTAAACGTTGTCAGTACAGGGGCCATTTTGGCTTCGGCGGCGCGCATAGTGCTCAGCATTTTTTTGTACTGGCTGCGGGTATCACGCAGGGTACGCTGGCTGTCGCGGCGCAAGCTGGCGCTGCTGTACTGTTGTAATTCTTCTTCCCACTCTTCGAACAAGGCCTCAGCCACGTCTTCGACTTTATCGATACGGGCACTGACATTGTCCGCTTCCTGCTTGGAATCCTGATAGGCTTCAAACAGGTTTTCATAAACCTCTTGCAGCTCACCGCCTTGATAACCCAGCTCTTGGCTGAAGCGATCAAGGGCATCGCGAAACTGCTCTTTGGCATCGACTTGGGCGTCACGGACCTCTTCGATTCGATCGGAGAGAATATCGCGCTTGTGAACACCGACCTTTTCCATGGCCGAGTAATAGGCGGATTGACAGGCAAGCAGGGTGAAAGACAACAAAACAAACACTACAAACTTGAAAGCCGGACGTAACATGTGTGCCCCTATGGTAATTCTTGAACCGTAGTTGCCAACATTAGCAATACACACAGCCAGCAAGTACGAGCTTGGGCTGCATTCTAGCCTATTTTTTCCGGCTTTCCTATTAACGTGAATAAAATCACATTAACTGTTTTCGGGTTTGACGAAGAGTAAATCCCAGACCCCGTGACCCAATCGGTCACCGCGACGCTCAAATTTCGTTACTGGTCGGTAGTCGGGCCTAGGCGCGAATAAATATTCGCCCTGGCTATTGCTCAGCTCTGGCGCCAAGCTCAACACTTCCATCATATGCTCCGCATAGGGTTCCCAATCGGTCGCAAAATGACATATACCAGCAGGGCGCAGCTTGCGGCTGAGCGCATGAACAAAGGCTGAATTCACTATACGCCGTTTATTGTGCTTCTTTTTGTGCCAAGGGTCGGGGAAATACAGCTGAAATCGATCAATCGAATCGTCAGCGATGCAATCTTCTAATACATCGTTGGCATCGGCCATATAGACACGTAAATTATTTACGCCCTCAAGACCGGCATTATTTATTAAGCGGCCAACGCCGGGCGGGTGAACTTCAATGCCAATAAAATCTTTGTCCGGCTCGGCCTTGGCCATCTCTAACAGCGAGTCGCCCATGCCAAAACCCACCTCTAACACCCGTGGGGCACGGCGACCAAAGATCTCATCAAAGTTTTGCATGCCATCGAACAAGCTCAAGCCATAGCTGGGCCAATACTGTTCAAAGGCGCGACGTTGGCCCTCGGTAATGCGGCCGGCGCGAATCACAAAGCTGCGAATCGACTTGGGTTTATATTCAGGTTTGATAATTAAATCTTGCATTTTCACTCGCTATTACGCAGACCGAGCGCAGCCCAAAACAATAGGGCCCAGCCCACAATTAACGACACGCCACCAACTGGGGTGACAGGCCCCAACCATTTTGGCGCACCTAAACACAGCGCATATATGCTGCCACTAAATAAAATAATACCGAGTTGCCAGCTCGAAGCCACCCACAACCACAGCCGATGGCGACAATATGCGGCTAAAGCGGCTAGGCCCAGCAGCCCTAAGCTGTGATAAAAATGGTAAGCACTGGCCGTATTAAAAGCCGACCAGAGCTTATCGTCCAACTGCGGCCGCAAGCCGTGGGCACCATACGCACCCAACACCACAGCAAATAAGCCATTGATGGCTGCCAGGGCTAAAATAATTGCAAATACAGGTCTATGTTTCACTCGAATTAAACTCGGCGCAGGACACTAACAAAAAAAGCCGCTACTGCGGCTTTTTTAATAACGTAAACCCTAGGCTTATATATCGATACAGGCCTTGAGCTTTTTCATGGCGTTTTTTTCCAGCTGGCGAATTCGCTCGGCGGAAACACCGTACTGGGCGGCCAGCTCGTGCAGAGTGGATTTTTCTTCGCTGAGCCAGCGCTGCTGCAAGATATCGCGGCTGCGCTCATCCAGGGTTTGCAGTGCTTCGGTCAGGCTGGCGACACTGTTCTGCTCCCAGTCCAGATGCTCCAGCGCCAGCGCCGGGTCGGCAGCGCGGTCTTCCAAGTAGTTGGCCGGAGCCTGGTAGGCACTGTCGTCATCGTCATCGGCACCGGCGTCAAAGGCGGTATCGCTGGCGGCCAGGCGGCCTTCCATTTCGCGCACATGGCTGACATCCACATTGAGGTCGGCGGCCACCGCTTCGGCCTCGGCATTATTGAGCCAGGCCAAGCGCTTTTTGGCGCTGCGCAGGTTAAAGAACAACTTGCGCTGGGCCTTGGTGGTGGCCACTTTAACAATGCGCCAGTTGCGCAGGATAAACTCGTGCATCTCGGCCTTGATCCAGTGCACGGCAAAGGAAACCAGACGCACGCCGCGGTTGGGGTCAAAGCGCTTGACCGCCTTCATCAGGCCAACATTGCCCTCTTGGATCAGGTCGGCCTGGGACAGGCCATAACCAGAGTAGGATTTGGCGATGTGCACCACAAAGCGCAGGTGGGCCATAACCAACTGGCGGGCGGCATCTAAATTCTCGTGATAATACAGGTCTTCGGCCAGGCTTTTTTCTTCCTCGGCCGTCAGCACGCTGATGCTGTTTACCGCCTGCATATACGCGCCCAGATTGGCCCCTGGGGATAGCATGCCTGCAGGTTGTAAGGCTGTACTCATAGATTAATCTCCGTCACTCGACCGACTATATTAGCAGTTAACCTTTTCGACCGCTAATACTAACCCAGGTTCTGGCAACGGGCATTTAAGAGTTGTAAAGGTTTTGCTTGTTTTTTAAGCATATCGGTACAGCTGCGGGGCTCAATCCCCCGGTTCAATCGCCGCCAGGTGCCGGCCCACTGCCAGGCCAGCACCAAGCCAACCCAGAACCGAGCTGGCCAGCAATAAAAAACCGCAATCGGCCAGCCCCAGGCCCAATAAACTATAGTCGCTGCCATAGCTGCCGGCCAGTTTGGCCACCGGGCCCGACAGCGCCCACAGGCATAGCTGGGTCAATAATAGCGCCAACAAGCCGCCACCCAGGCCATACCAAATACCCGTATATAAGAAGGGCCGGCGCACAAAGGCGTTGGTGCCGCCCAGGGTTTTTACCACCAGTATCTCTTCTTTGCGCGCGGCAATGGCCAAGCGGATGGTATTGCCCACGATCAGCAATACCCCCAGCGCCAGCAAGCCTGCCAGCAGCCAGTTGAGGCGTTTGCCCAACTCTAATATCTGCTGCAAACGCTGCAGCCACTGAAGGTCCACATCCACCTGGGCCACCTCGGGGCGCTGCTGCAGTTGCTGGCGCAGAACTTTAACCTGCTCCAGGCCGGCCTCGTCAATCAAGCTTAACTGCAACACACCAGGCAGGGGGTTATCGCCCAGGCCGGCCAGTACATCGCTCATGCCCGAGGCCTGCTCAAACTCTGCCAGGGCCTGACTGGGACTAATATAGGCCCCCTCGACCACCAGGGCATCGCCCTGTAACTGCGCCAGTAAAGCCTCGGCCTTAGCTGCCTTAATATGTTTGTGCAGGTATACCGATAGCCCAGGGCGGCCCTGCCAGCCCTGGCCCAGCTGATCGATATTGCTGACCGCAATTGCCAGTACCTGGGGCAGGGCCAAGGCGATGGCGATGACCAGCCAGGTCATCAAGCTGGAAAGGGGCTGTTGCCACAGGCGACTAAGGCTGTCCTTGGCACTGGCAATATGGTGGCGGTAATAGGCCCGCCACAGATTGGCCACGGTCAGCTGCTTTAGGCTGGCGCCCCGGCCAAGGGCATCGGGAAGGGGTTTATCGGCCTGGCTCATAGCACCTCCACCGAACCGTCATGCACCAGTTGACCGCCCTCTAGCGTAAGTAAGCGCTTATTCATACGCTTGACCAGATCGAGATCGTGACTGGCGATCATCACCGTCACCCCCACTTCATTAAACTGCTGTAACAGGGTCATAATCTCGGCCGAAAGCTTGGGATCGAGGTTGCCGGTAGGCTCATCGGCCAGCAATACTGGGGGTTTGTTTACCACCGCCCGGGCGATGCCCACCCGCTGCTGCTCACCACCCGACAGGGCAATGGGGTTGAGCTTTTCCTTGCTGAGCAGGCCAACTTTGTCGAGCGCAGCACGCACCCGGCGGCCGATATCGCGCGGATCAAAACCGGCGATTACCAGGGGCAGGGCAATATTTTCGTAAACACTGCGGTCGAACAGTAGCTGGTGGTTTTGAAACACCACGCCGATCTGGCGGCGCAGAAATGGTATTTTGCGAGCGGGCATTTTATTGAGGTTCTCACCCCCCACCAATACCTGGCCACGGGTGGCCCGCTCCATCAACATAATTAGCTTGAGCAGAGTGGATTTACCGGCGCCGGAGTGGCCGGTTAAAAACACCATCTCCCCGGCGTCTATTTCCAGACTGAGGTTACTGAGAGCATCAAAGCCCCCCGGGTAACGCTTGCTGACATTGTGTAGTTGTATCATGCCGACTGCGACTACTGCTCTGAGTTAGTGATTTGACGCTTATTATTGGCCTTATTGACCTTGGCTAAACAGCGCTTTGACAAAATTATTGGCATCAAAGGGCTGTAAATCGTCAATGCCCTCGCCCACGCCAATAAAGCGCACCGGCAGGCCCAGCTGCTTGGCCAGGGCAAAAATCACCCCGCCCTTGGCGGTGCCGTCGAGCTTGGTCAGGGCCAGGCCAGTAACCCCGGCGGCGCTGCTAAACTGCTCGGCTTGGTTAATGGCATTTTGGCCAGTACCCGCATCCAGCACCAGCAGCACCTCGTGGGGGGCACTGTCATCGAGTTTGGCCATTACTCGCTTAACCTTGGCCAACTCGTCCATTAAATTATCTTTATTGTGCAGGCGCCCGGCTGTGTCGGCGATCAAAATATCGATACCCCGAGACTGGGCCGATTGCACCGCATCAAAAATTACCGAGGCGCTGTCGGCACCGGTGTGCTGGGCCACTACCGGCACTTGGTTGCGTTCGCCCCAAACCTGCAGCTGCTCCACCGCCGCCGCGCGGAAGGTATCACCGGCGGCCAGCATCACCTGCTTGCCCTGCTTTTGGAAACCCTTGGCAAGTTTGCCAATGGTGGTGGTTTTACCCACCCCGTTAACCCCTACTACCAAGATCACAAAGGGTTTTTTGCTGGTATCTAAAATCAGCGGCTGCTGCACCGGTTGCAGCAACTCGGCCAGGGCTTTTTGCAGCGCTTGATACAAGGCCTCGGTATCGCCCAGCTCTTTGCGCGCCACCTGTTCGGACAAGCTTTCCATAATGGCCTCGGTGGCTTCAATGCCTACATCGGCCATCAACAGCTGGGTTTCCAGCTCCTCTAACAGATCCTCATCGATCTCTTTGAGGCCCATAAAAATATTGCCCAGACCCTCGCTCAGCTGGCCGCCGGTTTTGGCCAGACCGGCTTTCATGCGCGCAAATAGGCCGCGCTGCTGCTCCTGCTCGCCCTGCCGGGCAGACTCGGGCGCCATAAATACTTCACCGCTGGCTATCGGCTCGGCCTTTACCTCAGGGTTTACCTCAGCCTTTACCTCAGGGTTTACCTCGGCTTCAGGCTGGGGGGCTTGCTCGGCCGGCGCCTGAGACTCCACCGGCGCTTGGGGTTCGGCTTGGGCAGCAGCGTGTTGGGCGGGCTCTACTTGAGCCGCCTCGGGCGCACCCTGCTCGGGCTGTGTTTGCTGCTGCTCTTGCTTGGAAGATTTTTTAAAGAAACCGAAAACCATAGTGATGCACTTAGCGTAAAAAACAGAAAGGCGACATTCTAGCACTGTCTGGGGCGGGTGTGGGCTTAGCCCTTAAAAACGGTACAATAGCGCCCCCAAAACCACAGGTAGCAATATGGCCAAGCCCCCCCAACTGCGAATTATTGGTGGCCACTGGCGCGGGCGTAAGCTGGCCTTTGCCGAGACCGAGGGCCTGCGCCCCACCGGCGATCGAATTCGTGAAACCCTGTTTAACTGGCTGGCGGCGGATATCGGCGGCAGTCGCTGCCTGGATCTGTTTAGCGGCTCTGGTGCCCTTGGCTTAGAGGCCCTTTCCAGAGGCGCCGCCGAGGTGCAACTGTGGGAGCAAAACAAGCGCGCCTGCGAGCTTTTAAGCAAGCACTTACAAACACTAAACCCTTCAGCCAGGAGTCAACTGGCTAAAGTATACCAGGGTGACAGCATAAGCCGGCTAGAGCGCGATACACCGGCTGCGGGTTTCGATATTGTTTTTATGGACCCACCTTTTAGCTTGGATTTGTGGAATCGCAGTGCCGAGGCCCTGGAAAAACAAGGCTGGCTGGCCGAGGAGGCGCTGGTTTATGTTGAGAGCCCCAAAAACCAAGCTTTGCAATTGCCGCCAAACTGGAAATTATGGCGACAAAAGCAAACAGGCCAGGTAAGCTTCCAGCTGCTAGAAAGGTCGTGATGTTTTTGCGAATTTAAGCCGATTAAGTTTTGTACCGTGGCGCTAAATTGTTTACCATCAGCGCCCCATCAAAACATGACGTGGAAACTAATATGAAGCGCGTGGTATACCCTGGTACCTTCGACCCCATCACCAACGGTCATATCGACCTGGTAGAGCGGGCCTGCAATCTGTTCGATACCGTGGTATTGGCCATTGCCGCCAGCACCAAGAAAAACCCCCTATTCACCCTGGATGAGCGAGTGGCCCAAGCCGAGCAAGTGCTGAGCCATATCCCCAATGTGGAGATCTGTGGTTTTAATGTGCTACTGGCCGACCTAGTCAAGCAAAAGAAGGCCCAGGCGGTCGTGCGTGGCCTGCGCGCAGTATCCGATTTCGAATACGAATTCCAGCTCGCCAATATGAATCGCGCGCTCTCCCCAGAGATGGAGAGCCTGTTTCTGACACCCGCCGAGCACCTATCCTATATCTCTTCTTCCCTGGTCCGCGAGATCGCCTCTTTGGGCGGTGATGTCAGCAAGTTTGTGCACCCCATTATCGAGCGTGACTTAAAGGCTAAGTTCCAGAACTAGTTCTGGATAAGTCGGTGACGCTCTAGCTCTGGCAATTGCTGCAATACACGGTGGCCCGCTGGGCCAGCACAATACCTTTGAGGGTGTTGCCACACTGGGGGCAGGGCTGGCCATCGCGGCCGTAGACATTGAGCTGCTGAGCAAAATAGCCCGGCTTGCCATCGCCGCCGACAAAGTCTTTTAAGGTGGTACCGCCCTGTTTAATAGCCCGGCTCAAGACCTGCTTAATTTGCTCGGCCAGTTCTTCGGCCTCGCGCTGACGCAGGCGGCCGGCGGCCCGGCGCGGCCGAATACCCGCCAAGAACAGCGACTCATTGGCGTAGATATTACCCACCCCAACCACCACCTTGGAATCCATAATAAAGGTCTTTAGGGCCTGTTTGCGCCCGCGGCTGGCTTTAAACAAATACTCGCCGCTAAATTCTTCGCTCAGGGGCTCCGGGCCCAAATGGGCGAGCAGTTTATGCTGTTCAAGCGGCTCATCGGTCCACAGCACGGCACCAAAGCGACGCGGGTCGGTCAGGCGTAACACCGCATCCAGGCCGAACACCAAATCCAGGTGGTCGTGCTTCTGCGGCTCCGTATCCGCCGCCACAATACGCACACTGCCAGACATGCCCAGGTGCATAATTAGATGGCCACTGCGAAAGCGGAACAACATATATTTACCGCGCCGAGACAGACCCAATAGTTTGCGACCGCCCAGCCGCTCATCTAAATCTTCTGGAATAGGCCAGCGCAATTGATGGTTGCGCACAATCACTTGCTTGACGCTGCGGCCGACTATATGGGGAGCAACACCGCGGCAGCTGGTTTCGACTTCGGGCAATTCTGGCATGGCTAACACCGGCTGAAAAACAGCCGGCACCATAGCAGCGCCGCCGGCGCCGGGCAAGTTAGCTGTACGCTTCTGGCTCAGTATACTAGGGGCTGGGCTTCACCAAACCAATCGCCCTGTTGCAGGAAAATGCCATGGTCTTGTAACAGCTGGCTCTGCCGGCGTGAGATAACCCCATCGGCCACACAGTCAATGCCAAGGCGCTCGCACAGCTCAGCGATAAAGTGCAACGCCGCCTCAGAGGTATCAGGCTGTTGTAAAAATTCGGCGCTGGTTTTTAAATAGGCCAATTGCAGATGGGGCAGGTGCACCAGCGGTGCACCCAGGGCACCGAAGTTACCGATAGCAAAGTGAAAGCCCTGGGCGCTCGCCTGCTGCAGCGGCGCTAGCGCCGTCAAGCCGCCGCGGTCTTCTTCCAACAACACCTTGGCCAGATGGCTCTCGTTAATTTCAAACACAATATTGTGTAGCCACAGCCCCTTGCTTTTAATAATTTGCATACAACGGCTAAAAAAACCAGGGCTCAAAATCAGTGGGGCGGGCAGCTTGATCACCAGCGCAACCGGGTTATCGCTGGCATCCTGTATATGTTTATAGTCTTCAAACAACTGGGCTAAAAGCCCCCGCTCAAATAAATACAGCCGATTGGCATTGGCCATGGCTTCAATTAACTCGTCGGAGCAGACCGTGCCCAGACGCTCGGTTTGCCAACTTAATTGGGCCACATAATAAAGTGCCCGATGGCGGTGTAAGCACTCAATCGCCTGATAGTTAAACTCGATCTGGCGTTTGTCTACCGCCTCTTCCATATGCTGCAAGATATGCTGGTTGCGCAGCAATTGCAGTTCCATCCCCGAACTATAGGCCACCCAGCGGTTGCGCCCACGGCGCTTGGCGCTGTACATGGCCGCATCGGCATAGCGCAGCAATTGCTCCAGCCCCGGCCCCTGGGGGGAGCGGGTGGCAATACCGACACTGGCGGTAACCACGAGGTGCTGGCCCTGTTCCAGTTCAACCGGTTCACACACGTTAAGGATAATGCGTTGAGCCAGCTGGGCCGGATCAACATTATCGCCCTGTACCACCAGCACAAATTCGTCACCGCCCAGGCGCGCGCAAATGCTGTGCTCGTGAATTTGGTAGCACAATACCTCACCGATGCGCTTTAACACCTTGTCCCCGGCGCCGTGACCATAGGTATCATTAATGGGTTTAAAGCCATCCAGATCGATATAAAAAAGACTAAAGGCCCGATCACCAACTGTTTGCATTTGCTCAATCAGGCCGCGGCGGTTGTAAAGACCGGTCAGCAAATCCGTTTGTGCCGCAGCCTTATGCTGCAGCGCCTGTATTTTGCGCTCGTGAATATCCAGCAGGGTCAAACTAAAATTGCCATCTTCAGCATGCACATGCTCGCCGATATGCTTGCGCACCTCAAAGCTGTGCCAGCGCTCGCCCTGTAGGGTTTTCAACAGTATTTCAAAGTGGCCACCGGCCAGGTGCTCAAAGCTGAGCAGTTGCTCCAGCTCGGTATAGGGCCCCAACAGTTGCTTGATATTACCGGCCAGCTGGCCAAACTGGGATATAAACGTGGGGTTGCTGCTGGTGATATGGCCGCGCTCATCAAACAGGCACAACATCACCGCGCTAAAATTGCCCGGGTGATCATCCAACAGATGGCTGTCAAGGCCCTCAATCAGCATTGCCCCACGCTTGCCTTCAATCGTCACCCCGGAACAGCGGCAGTGCACTCGCTTGTCGATATTTTTGGGGGATATCTGCCACCAGCGATCGATCACCGCGTCCTGGGTAAACTCTTCTAAGTAGGCCAGCAAAGTCTGCTGTACTGCGCGCGAGCTATCACTGCTAAAATCACGCCCGCACAACTCTTCCAGGCTTTCGGCCTCCCACAGCGCCAAGCCCGCCTGGTTGGCCCAATAGACGCGGTAATTGTGCACATCATAGACCCAAATCGGGCTCTGCAGCTGATCCAGGCTCAAGTCTTCAAATAGCACGGGTTTTAGAATGGGTATCGTATTCATGTATTACCTTTATCTATCTCTATTAAAAGTAATACATCTGGCGCCATTCGCAACCTTGCAACGCCTTCCAGCTGGCGCCTAAAGCATCCCAAGCGAAAATCGGCTCTATATCCCGGCACCCCCACCAGAGCCCTATTTACTCGGGGCGTTAAAAATCATCTTGAGCTGACATTTGTGCACAAATAGCGCGATAACCAGCAATGGTATCTTGGATAATTTCGGCGGCGGTTTTCACCCCATCGATAAGCCCGGCGGACTGACCGGCCAGCCCCACACTGGCCTCCATATCGCCACCGAAGTAGAGGTCTTTAATGTGCATAAAGGTTTCCATCGGCATCTTGCCAGATTGGAAATACTCAGCACTGCGCTCGGTTTTTAAAGCGCGTACACAAGGGCTGCTGGCTTTATTGAGCATATAGGTACCATCGGTGGGGGCATCGATAATCGCCTGCTTGTAATTATCGTGGGCCGGGTTTTCCGCACAGGCCACAAAACGGGTTCCCATTTGCACCGCCTCGGCGCCCAATGCAAAACTGGCGGCCATGCCGCGACCATCGCAAATACCGCCGGCGGCAATCAGGGGTAAATCTATCTGCTCAGCGATAGCTTGCAGCAACACCATGGTGGACACTTCTTCGGGGTTTTTAAAACCGCCGCCTTCGCCGCCCTCAACCACCAGGCCGTCGACACCGGCATCGGCGCACTTAAGCGCCGCATCCACCGAGGGAACTGCGTGGTAAACCACGATACCGGCCTCTTTGAGG
>JAOXRV010000573.1 GCA_025800435.1 Cellvibrionaceae bacterium
GTTTGCTGCGCAGGCGCTGAAAAAAGCTGGCCAGGCGATGCACTTGGCTCTCGCGGTATAAAGATGGAAACACGCGCGACATCACGGTGCGGTTTTCAAGGGCATAACCCGCGCCGCTGGGAGCCTGGGTACGGTCGGTCATAACACAAAATTCACCGCTGCCGTCGCGCACGATGTCCACCCCGTGCAAAATCAGCTGTTGCTCGCCGGGCAGCTTAAGGCCGTCGCAGGCGCGCAAAAAACCCGGGTGGGCAAACAGTGCCTCGGCCGGAATCACGCCACTGCTGATCAGGCGCCGGGGGCCATAGATATCCTCCAGCAGCAGGTTGTACAGCTCGGCCCGCTCCAGCAGCCCGGCCTCAATCTCGGCCCACTCTTCACTGGCGATTAAGTTGGGTACCAAATCCAGCGACCAGGTGGCGGCGGATTTATTCAGATCGCTGTAGATTTTGTAAGTTGCACCATCATCGCGCAGAATACGCAATGACTTGGAGCGCTTGGTGCGAAAACCATCCACACCAAGTTGTTCCAGGCTGCCCAACACCCCCTGCCAGATTGGTTTGATCTGGCCATCTTCGGTGTAGGCCTCATCACCCTGGTAGCTGCTAGGCTGGTAACGCAAAGGGCCGCCCACGGCGGCGCGCGCTGATTGTTTTGGCTGTGGCACAGTGAACCTTTATATTTCTGTTATTTATTTCTACTAATTGTTTCTGCGAGTTGTTTCTACGAGTCGTTTCTATTCTATGAGCTTGCACCGGCGCCGCACTGGGCGCCGCTGAGTTCTTATTATAGGCTATAGTATGTCTGCCGCGCGACGCAGATCGAGGGTATGGGGGTATTCTCCGACCGCCTCTTCCGGCGGCGGCGCCATTGGCCGCGCCTCGGTATGGGGCAAAAATTCACGTAGCGCATCGGTGCTAGGGCGCGGTGTGTAAGGGCCCTGGCTATGGCTGGTCTGAGCAAAGCGGTTAACCCGCCGCGACTCGGCCTCAAATGCGTTGACCGGAAAGGTGTCATAACTGCGCCC
>JAOXRV010000587.1 GCA_025800435.1 Cellvibrionaceae bacterium
AAGGGCTCATCACTGGATAAGGTGCTCGGCGCTACCGGCCGCTTAACTCAACCGAAGGTGAATGGTGTCACCACCGACTGGGACAGTGCGCTGAATGAGGTCGCTGAACAGTTGTTACGCACTATGATGACGCACGGGCCCGACGCGATTGCCTTCTATCTATCGGGGCAGTTACTCACCGAAGACTACTACGTCGCCAATAAGCTGATGAAAGGCTTTATCGGCAGTGCAAATGTCGATACCAACTCACGCCTGTGTATGTCATCGGCCGTGGTTGGTTACAAGCGGGCTTTCGGTGCCGATGCGGTGCCGTGCAATTACGAAGACTTAGAGAGCACAGACCTATTGGTGCTGGTGGGCTCAAACGCAGCATGGAACCACCCGATTCTCTTTCAGCGAATGCGCCATGCGAAAGCACAACACCCTGAAATGCGTATTGTTGTAATCGATCCGCGCCGCACGGCAACGTGCGATATTGCCGACCTACATTTAGCCATACAGCCCGGTACAGATGTACTGCTCTTTACGGGCCTACTGGCCTACCTAGCCAAACACGATGCTCTGGATGAGACCTTTATCAAACAACATACCGAGCAGTTCGACGCGGCACTCAATATCGCTAACGATACCGCTGCACACCTACCCAGCGTGGCACTAGCATGCGGTGTCGAGCTTGCCGCGCTTGAACAGTTTTATCAGCTATTTTTGACGCACCATAAAGTGGTGAGCTTCTACTCGCAAGGCGTTAACCAATCTAGCCAAGGCAGTAACAACGCCAATGCCATCATCAATTGCCACCTCGCCACTGGGCGTTTGGGCTATGCAGGCGCCGGTCCCTTCTCAATCACTGGGCAGCCCAACGCAATGGGGGGGCGGGAAGTCGGCGGTTTAGCCAACCAGTTAGCCGCGCATATGGAGTTCAACGAGCAAGATGCCGATCGCGTGGGCCGTTTTTGGGGCGCTTACAATATGGCCACCCAAGAGGGGCTAAAAGCGGTGGATATGTTCGATGCGGTGGCGAGCGGGAAGATCAAAGCGATCTGGATCATGGGCACCAACCCCGCAGTGAGCTTGCCCAAGTCCGATGCAATCTGTGCAGCACTGAAGCAATGCCCGCTGGTGATCGTATCCGACTGCATCACCCACACTGACACGCAGGATTATGCGGATATCTGTTTACCGGCAACCGGCTGGAGTGAAAAAGATGGTACGGTGACCAACGCCGAACGGCGCATATCCAGACAGCGTGCGCTGCTGCCGCCCCTCGGGGAGGCAAAGCCCGATTGGTGGATCATCTCCTCCGTTGCCAAGCGCATGGGCTTTTCACACGCGTTTGACTACAAGAACCCAAGGCAGATATTCACCGAGCATGCAGCGCTATCGGGGTTTGAGAACCACGGCCAACGCTGCTTTAACATCAGCCAACTCGCTCAGTTAAGTGATCACGAGTACGAGCACTTAACCCCTATTCAATGGCCTGTGACATCGACGTCTCCAACAGGCACCGCGCGCCTTTTTACCGATCATCGATACTTCACGCCATCCCATAAAGCGCGCTTCATACCCACTAGCCAACACGCTGCCGTACAACAACCCACCTCCGAACTCCCCTACATCGTCAACACAGGGCGTATTCGTGATCAATGGCACACAATGGCCATTACCGGCCGCGCTGAGGGTTTGTTTCAGCACCGCAGTGAACCCTTTATCGAGATCGCCACTCAAGACGCGATCAAAGAACAGATCAAAACCGGAGATCTCATTGAGCTGCGCCACCCACAAGGGGTTTACATTGCGCGGGCGCAGGTGAGCGACGATCAACGTGTAGGGGAGCTCTTTGCCCCGATCCACTGGAACCGCCAATTTGCCAGCCAAGGTAATATCAGCAACCTCATCGAACCGGTTGTCGACCCCTACTCAGGACAGCCTGAGTCCAAGCATGGCCGTGCGGCATTAAAGCCGTTTACTGCACAGTGGCAAGGCCTCTTGATGGTGCGCTCTGGTTGTAAATATCAGCCCACAACCGGCTATTGGGCGCGGGTACCGAAAGCCGCCGCAAATCAGTACTACTTAGCCGATCAGCAACCGCTGGATGCCACTATCGAAGCATTATCGGCTCAGGTGAGCCCCGCTACCAGCGTAATCGAGAGCAGCGATAACGATATCTATCGCGCCGCTGCCGTAAAAAATGGGCAGCTAGAATGGCTGCTAGCGGTGCTCCCCTATGATCAAATTCCCCCCACCGACTGGCTGGCAGAACAGTTCGCGAAACCTCAGCTCACTCACGAAGAGGAACAGTGGTTATTGAGCCTCAGCGGCGGGAGCCAAGACGATAGCGGCGCGATTATCTGTAGCTGTTTTCAGGTTGGCGCAAACGCGATCAAAAGCTCAATTGAAGCAGGCTGTAAGGACCTCGATAGCCTCGCAGCTCAGCTTAAGTGTGGCTCCAACTGCGGCTCCTGCATCCCGGAACTGAACCAACTGATCGCCGCGGGCTAAATCGTTTCAAGTGCGGATATCTGCTATCTTGATAACAACACCTGCCTTAAAACAGGGTGACCCAAGGAGCCGCGCTTGCGAAAAACTGTCATTAAAACACTCTACCTAATCGCCGGAGGCTTCTTTGTGCTGCTGGGATTGGTGGGTGTGGTATTGCCGCTGCTTCCTACAACCCCTTTTTTACTGGTGGCAGCTTTTTGCTTCTCGCGTAGCTCCGAGCGGTTACATCAAGCCTTGCTAAATAACCGCTATGTAGGCCACTTAATTCGCGATTGGGAGCAGCATGGCGTAATCCCATTAAAAGCGAAGATTCTGGCCACCAGCATGATGATTATCATGGTTAGCTACCCGCTCATCTTTCGCGATTTCCACCCGGGCCTCAAGGCAGCAGCCGGCGCAACCGTGATTTTTGCGCTGGTTTTTGTTTGGAGCCGCCCCTCACAGCCAGCTAAACAATCCACAACCTAAGCCACAACCCACGCCGCAACTAACACCATGGTGCATAAGCTGTTATCATCGGCTGCTGTAGTTGATTCACTAACCAACACCGGAGGATTTGATGATTGTAATTATCCCTGCCGGGTTGCAGGCTGCGGGTATTTAACCCGCCCATAACGCCTCTCCCGGTTGCTAAGCCGGGGCTGCCAATGCCCCCTGACGATATGCTTAAACAGCGTAGGCACGTTTGTGCCTGGGGTA
>JAOXRV010000592.1 GCA_025800435.1 Cellvibrionaceae bacterium
CCCCAGAACCCCCTCCCCACCACAAGGCTCTGCATCTAGGTGAGATCTAAGACTGTACTGGCAGATGGTGTTATGGCTAGACCCCTTAGCTACAAGAGCACCATCTCGACGCTTGCAGACTGGAGTGAGATTTATAGGGGGCTTGGCCTGTAGTTCGTAGGCTTCCGGATGAAACGGGGGCAGCTGCATGGATGCAGCGTTTTCGAACGGAAGGGTAAGCCCCCTATAAAGCTCACGGCAAAAGAACATTGAATTTTGAGTCTAGCCATACAGTTTTGTTCGTCAGGCCACACGGTTTAAGGCTTAAAAGTGCGGATGGCGCAAACGCACCAACGCCACTTATACCTCAGCACTTAATTTAGTAAAACGACTGCTTGGCATCGTGTTTTTTCTCCCACAGATCGGCGTGTTCGATCTCCAGCGCTTTG
This sequence comes from Cellvibrionaceae bacterium, assembly GCA_025800435.1. GTDB lineage: Bacteria > Pseudomonadota > Gammaproteobacteria > Pseudomonadales > Cellvibrionaceae > Pseudoteredinibacter. The sequence goes on from JAOXRV010000592.1 coordinate 429, forward strand.
GGATCAAAGGTGTACTCGCTCACCCCACGCTTGCGCTGGGCCTCGTAGTCTTTAAGGGCCTTGATCGCCGGCTTAGCGATAAAGAAAATAATCAAAATACCGACAATATTGAGCCAGGCCATTAAGCCCACACCAATATCACCCAGGCCCCAGGCCAGCTTCGCCTCTTTGACGCCGCCATAAAACACCGCGATCATCATCAGCAGTTTTAGCCAGAAAAAAGCACCGGGAATTTTCACTGTGCGCAGCAAATAAGACACATTGGTCTCGGCAATATAGTAATAGGCCAAGATGGTGGTAAAGGCGAAAAAGAACAGCGCAATGGCGACAAAGGATTCGCCCACCCCCGGGAAGATGGACTCAATTGCGTGCTGGGTAAAGGCCGGACTATTGGCATCCACCCCGGCGGCCAGGTTTTGCACCAACATCACGCCCTCTTCGGCGCCATGCACATTGTAAGCGCCGGTGATTAAAATCATAAACGCGGTGGCCGAGCACACAAACAAGGTATCGATATACACCGAAAACGCCTGCACCAAACCCTGCTGGGCCGGGTGCTGCACCTCGGCCGCGGCGGCGGCGTGGGGGCCGGTGCCCTGACCCGCCTCATTGGAGTAAACACCGCGTTTTACACCCCAGCCAATGGCGGCACCGAGGCCTGCCATGGGGCTAAAGGCGTCACCCAAAATCAGGGCGATAACGCCGGGCACTTTATCGATATTCAGCACCAGCACCACACAGGCAATAATAATGTAGGACAGCGCCATAAACGGCACCACCACCTGGGTAAAACTGGCGATGCGCTTAAGGCCACCAAAAATAATAAAACCCAAAATCAGCACCACCGCGGCGCCGGTCATAATTTTGGTCGAGCTGACCGTGCCAAGGGCAGTATCGATCATCTCACCACTGCCAAAGGCCAAATCCACCGCATTGCCAATAGCATTGGCCTGCACCGTGGGCAGTAACACCCCACAAGCTAAAATAGTCGCCAGGGCGAAGGCGATGGCATACCACTTAACCCCCATGGCCTTTTCAATATAAAAAGCCGGACCGCCGCGATACTGGCCCTCGTGCTCTTCTTTGTAAATTTGCCCCAGGGTAGATTCCACATAGGCGGTGGATGCGCCGAGAAACGCCACCACCCACATCCAAAACACTGCCCCCGGCCCACCAAAGCCAATGGCCGCCGCCACCCCGGCAATATTACCGGTGCCAACCCGGCCGGACAGGGAAACCGCCAGGGCCTGGAAGGAGGATACGCCGCGCTCGGATTGCTGCCCGGTAAAAATCAGCCGCACCATCTCTTTAAACAGGCGCAGCTGCACAAAGCGGGTAAGCACACTAAAAAACAGACCCGCACCAAGGCAGGTATAGATTAGGGCGGGGCTCCAAATCACCCCGTTAATAGCGCTGACGATGGCAGCAAAATCAAAACCCGACTCGGACATAATGTAACCTTTTCGTTATTTATTGCGCATGCGATGCACTATAAACAACGAGTCGGACAAATAAAACCGCAATCGAGGCCCTTACCCTAGCGCTCCTGGATCAAACGCTGGGTGACAAGATGCTTAAAGGGCGGCAAATTATTGCTGATACGCAACGCCGCCTTGCGCGCCAACTTGGCGGCGGGGTTATCGTCGGTAAACAGGCGCACCACGGTA
>JAOXRV010000618.1 GCA_025800435.1 Cellvibrionaceae bacterium
GATGTTGTTTATCGGTGGGGCAATAGCGGTCTGTGCGATGATTCTGCCGGGCATTTCTGGGGGCTTTATCCTGCTGATGATGGGGCTTTATGGTGCAGTAATAGACGCCATCAAGGGGCTTGATGTGCTAAGCCTGGGCACCGTTGCGCTGGGCGCTGGGCTTGGTTTGATCACTTTCTCGCACATATTGTCATGGCTACTGCATCGATACCACGCCCTGACCCTGGCTTTGCTGACGGGGTTTCTGTTCGGTTCTTTAAATTTAATCTGGCCCTGGAAGCACGTACTGAGTACACGCCTCAATAGCCATGGGGAAGAAGTACCATTGCTGCAGCAGAACATACTGCCTTGGCAATATGAGGCCATGACAGGCAGTTCGGCGAATTTAATACTAGGGTGCTGTTTTTGCGCCATCGGTCTGCTTGGCGTGATGGTTTTAGAAAAATACGCCAGCAAAGGGCAAAATGGTTGATTGTTAAAACGATCGCTAAGGAAGCTCTAATCTCGGAAAAACCGGTTTAGCACTGTATTTGGGCCCATTTTTCCAGAGATTCTTTAGACTTTTTTGCTATTAAGCTGCTAGTTTAATCACAATGAATAATAATAAATGCTCAGAAAGCTGGTATTTGCTGTGACATAAATCACAGCTTGGTGCTGTAAAGGGAGGTGGCCGTGAAATTGCGGTTGTTCAATATATTGATCACTGTGCTGCTGACCGCCTGTGCGACCGGTGGGCACTATGCGCCAGTGTCAGAGCGAGCGCAACCACCGGGACAGAAGATTCAGCATCATATTGTTGCCCCCGGCGAAAGTCTCTACGCTATCGCTTGGCGCTACGGCATTGATTTTCGCACCTTGGCATCCCGAAATCTCATATCCAGCCCTTATACAATCTATCCTGGGCAGAAGTTATCATTATGGCGGCAACTACCACCCAAGCCCCTGCCCCAGTTAGCCGTCAATAGGAAAAATTCGGCGACAGCCAAGCCCAGCCCGGTAAGGCCCAAGTCCAGCAAGCCAAACACCGCTAAACCCAGCCAGAACAAAAACCCTACAAAACCAACGGCTAAGTCGCCGCGTTCAAAAACTAAAACACCAGCCCCTCTGGCAAAACCGAAGCCCAGCTCAAAGGCGAGGGCAATTCGCTGGGCATGGCCTGCCAAAGGCCGCGTATTCGCTGGCTTTGGCGGCAAGAACGGCCTGCATAAGGGTATTGATATTGGTGGGAAATTAGGCGAGCCTGTCCTTGCTGCCGCTGCCGGTCGCGTGGTTTACGCGGGCAACGGGCTACGGGGTTACGGGCTGTTGTTGATTGTTAAACACAGCGAGCAATACCTTAGTGCCTACGCCCACAACAACAAATTACGTGTAAAAGCTGGCGATCAGGTTAAAGGCGGGCAGAGAATTGCCGACATAGGTTCTAGTGGTGCAGACAGGATTAAGTTGCACTTCGAGATCAGAAAAAACGGCAAGTCTGTCAATCCGTTATGGTACTTACCTAAACGTTAACGGAGCGGCGGCGGGAACAGTAGGGAAACTGTCTTAGGGGTGGAAGTTGTTGCGTGTAACCTTCCACAAAACCAAAGTTAACTAATTAAGGTACAGGTATCGACATGGCAGTCCAAAATCACGAATCTCATGTTGGCCAGAATGAAGCAGAGCTTGGTTTTCAAGCGGGCCAAAACGATGTGAATGAGCCTTTAACCCAGGTTCCGGCGGATGATCGGGACAATAAAACTTTTGATGCAACGCAGTTATATCTAAACGAAATTGGTTTCTCGCCGCTGCTCAGCGCCGAGGAAGAAGTTTACTACTCTCGCTTGGCACTAAAAGGCGACGAAGCCGCCCGCAAGCGCATGATCGAGAGCAACCTCCGCCTGGTGGTGAAAATAGCACGCCGCTATGTCAGCCGCGGCCTGGCCCTGCTCGACCTGATTGAAGAGGGCAACCTGGGTTTGATTCGGGCGGTAGAAAAATTTGACCCAGAGCGTGGCTTTCGCTTCTCTACCTATGCCACCTGGTGGATTCGCCAGACCATTGAGCGGGCCATTATGAATCAGACCCGCACGATTCGTCTGCCGATTCACGTGGTCAAAGAACTTAATGTGTACTTACGCGCAGCGCGCGAGCTGACCCAAAAGCTGGATCACGAGCCCAGCCCAGAAGAAATTGCCAAGTTGCTGGATAAGCCAGTGGCGGATGTGGAAAAAATGCTCGGTTTAAATGAGCGGGTTTCCTCCATCGATAGCCCGATTGGCCCGAGCTCGGAAAAAACCCTGTCGGAAACCATTCCCGATCAGCACGTTTCCGACCCCTCGACCCTGTTGCAAAACAGCGACCTGCACAAAAACCTGGATTCCTGGTTGGACGAGCTGACCGAAAAGCAGCGCGAAGTTGTCGCCCGCCGCTTTGGCCTGCGCGGCCACGAAACCAGCACCCTGGAAGAAGTGGGCCGGGAAATTGGTTTAACCCGCGAGCGTGTGCGTCAAATTCAGGTGGAGGCACTTAAACGTCTGCGCGGTATTTTAGAGCAGCAGGGCCTAAACTCCGAAGCCTTGTTTGGCTCGCTGTCTTAACAAATTCTCTTAGCAACTGCAGTAAACAAAAGTGCGCCCTAGGGCGCATTTTTTATAGCACCAGGCTTTTATCCTCGGCCCCGCTCGCAATGATGCTTAAGCCTTCGCCGTCAGTTTCAAATACCCAAGTAGAGCAATAATCTGGCTTGGCCTGTAACACTCTGTCAGAATTTTTAGCGGCTGCCAGCACACCATTAATGACTACAAAATGGCAAAATATAATGGTGTCTTTCTCCAGCCCTGTGAGCATCGCCACAATTTTATTGCGCCAGTTTTGCACTTGGCTTTCCTGCTCGCCCCAGCTGCCGCTAAAAACCTGCTTTAACCAGCTGCCGCGCTCGCTCAAGGGGCGCTCGCCCGAGGGGATTTCAATTACCCTGGGCTCAATACGAATGCCGCCGCTAAACCCTTCGGTAGCAATCGCTGCGGTCTCTTGGGCGCGGGCTTTGGGGCTAGAGAGTATTTGAAACCCTCGGTAAGCTGCCAGTGCGCTGGCCGCTTCACGCGCCTGTTGCCGGCCCAATTCGCTCAGGCCTGGGTCTGGGTCCGTGCCCCAGCCTGCAGCGGCCTGGCCGTGGCGCACTAAAATTATTTTGGCCATGGGTAGTTCCTTTCGGGCATTAAAAAAGGAAGCCTAAGCTTCCTTTTTATTAGCGTACAGTAGTTTAGCGCTTAACGCTCCAAATACTGCAACTTGTTCTCCACACCGTCCCACTCTTCGTGGTCGGGCAGGGCGTCTTTTTTCTCGGTGATATTGGGCCATACTTCGGCCAGTTCGGCGTTTAGCTCTAGGTAGACCTCTTGGCCTTCGGGTATTTCATCTTCTGAGAAAATGGCGTCTACAGGGCACTCGGGCTCGCACAGGGCGCAGTCGATGCACTCGTCTGGGTGGATCACCAGAAAGTTAGGGCCTTCATAGAAGCAGTCTACCGGGCAGACTTCGACACAGTCTGTGTGTTTACACTTCACACAGTTGTCGGCAACGATAAATGTCATGCTAGCTCCTTATCGGTTCTATGCTGTTACAGCGGCTAAATACAGTTTTTAAACTTTTTCACGCTATCGGCTCTTAAAGGCCGATTCTTTAACGGCGCGCATTTTAGCAGCAAATACGCGCCGGTTGTTGGTTCATTTGGGTCTAATTATAGACAGATTTGATCTAATTGATTAAGCGCAAAGAAAATTCGTGCGTATCAAGAATCAGTTCGATTTAACGCTTAAGTTACAGCATTCCCTTGAGCTTATAGAGTGCTTCTAGGGCTTGGCGGGGGCTTAAATCATCTGGGTTTAACTTGCCCAGCGCCTCAACCGCCGCGTGGTTGGTGGCGGCAAACATATCCGGCTGCTGGGGGCTGGCCGCCGCGCTGGTGCTTGCGGCTGGTGTTGGTTCGAGCGCGGGTTTTAGCAGCTCGTGCTCGGCACCGGCTTCCAGCGCCTGCAACTGCCGGCGGGCCTGGGTCAGTACCTCGGCCGGTATGCCCGCCAGTTTGGCCACTTGAATACCGTAGCTTTGGCTGGCGGGGCCCTCCTGAATATTGTGTAAAAACACAATATTGTCATTGTGCTCGGTGGCATCTAGGTGAACATTCGCTACCGAGGGCAGCGACTCGGGCAGGGCGGTTACCTCAAAATAGTGGGTGGCAAATAAGGTAAAGGCGCGCACCCGCTCGGCCAGGTAAAGGGCGCAGGCCCAGGCCAGTGACAGGCCATCAAAGGTGGAGGTGCCCCGGCCAATTTCATCCATTAATACCAGGCTGCGTTCGCTGGCGTTGTGGAGGATATTGGCGGTCTCGGTCATTTCTACCATAAAGGTCGAGCGGCCACCGGCCAGGTCGTCGGAGGAGCCGATACGGGTAAAGATTTTATCCACCAAGCCAATTTGGGCGGCCTCGGCCGGTACAAAGCTGCCGATTTGGGCCAGCAGTACAATCAGCGCATTCTGGCGCATATAGGTCGATTTACCGCCCATATTGGGGCCGGTCACAATCAGCATGCGGCGCTCGCTATTAAACTGCACATCGTTGGGCACAAAGGGGCCGTCTAAAACCTGCTCTACACCGGGTGGCGGCCTTGTGTAATCTGAATGCCCACTTGATTGCTAAGTTCGGGTTTTACCAGGCTCAGCTGGTCGGCGCGCTCGGCCAGGTTATTCAGCACATCCAGCTCGGCCACGGCGGCGGCAGAGCGCTGCAGCGCCAGCAAGTCCTCATTCAAGCGCTCAATCAGTTCTTCGTACAGAGCCTTCTCCCGGCTTAGGGCCCGGCTCTTGGCCGATAGGGCCTTGTCTTCAAATTCTTTTAGCTCGGGGGTGATAAAGCGCTCGGCGTTTTTTAAGGTTTGGCGGCGAATATATTCGGCCGGTGCGCCCTCGGCCTGGGCCTTAGAAATTTCAATATAGTAGCCGTGCACTCGGTTATAGCCCACCTTAAGGGTGGCGATACCGGTGCGTTCTTTTTCCCGGGTTTCCAAATCCACCAAAAACTGGCCGGCGTTGGCGCTGATATTGCGCAGCTCATCCAGCTCACTGTCGTAGCCCTCGGCAATCACTCCGCCATCACGAATCACCACCGGTGGGTTTTCCACCAGCGCCCGGTCGAGCAGCTCTACCAGCTCGGGGAATAGCGAAATTTCCTGGGCCAGCCAAGCCAAGCGTTCGGCGTCCAGCTCGGCCAGTTGGTTTTGTATCTCTGGGTAGCTGGCCAGCGAGCTAAGCAGCCGCGATAAATCCCGGGGCCGGGCCGAACGCAGTGCCAGGCGGCCGAGTATGCGCTCCATATCGCCAATATTCTTTAACGGTTGTTGCAGCAGCTCGTAGCGGTAGCCATCGCGCAGCTGGGCAATGGCGCCCTGGCGGCCGAGCAGGGTGCTAAGGTCGCGCAGGGGCCGGTGCAGCCAGCGCCGCAGCAAACGCCCGCCCATGGCGGTGCCAGTGTGGTTGAGTACCTGATAAAGGGTGTGTTCCTCGGTGCCGCCGAGGTTTTGATCCAGCTCTAGGTTTTTGCGGGTCGAGGCGTCCATTGCCACCGCCTGGTCCCGGTCTTCAACGCTCAGGGCGCGAATATGGGGCAGGGCGGTGCGCTGGGTCTCTTGGGCATAGGCTAACAGGCAGCCGGCCGCAGCGATGGCCAGGGGCAGCTCGGCGCAGCCAAAACCGGCCAGGTCTTTGGTTTCAAACTGGGCGTTAAGCAAACGCTCGGCGGTTTCTTGCTCAAATTCCCAGGGCGCGCGGCGGCGCAGGCCGGGGCGGTTTTCCCACAGCGGGTTGCCCGCCAGTTC
>JAOXRV010000625.1 GCA_025800435.1 Cellvibrionaceae bacterium
ATAGTGTAAAAACTGCTCAAAACAACAAATCCAAGCAGGTAGAGACACTGATTATTGGCGCCGGAGCAGCTGGTATGATGGCCGCGACACAGGCTGGTCGGGGCACCCTCGTAATTGACCACGCCAAAAAGCCCGGCGAAAAGATCCGCATTTCTGGTGGGGGGCGCTGCAACTTCACCAATCTCTATTGCGAATTCAAAAACTACCTCGGCGAAAACCCGCATTTCCACAAAAGTGCCCTAACGCGATACACGCAATGGGATTTCATCGCTTTGGTGGATCGCTACAAAATCGCCTGGCATGAAAAGGCCCTTGGGCAGCTTTTCTGCGATGAAAAAGCAACCCAGATCGTGGATATGATGCTGCAGGAAATGCGGGGCGCTGGTGCGGATCTGTGGCTGGAAACAAAGGTCATAGAGGTGCGTCAAGCTGGATCCGGGTTCGCCACCCGCGTTAAGAAGGGTGAACAAGATATTGAAATTTACTCGCAAAATCTAATTATTGCCACTGGGGGTAAATCAATCCCCAAGATGGGGGCCACTGGGCTGGCTTATGATCTGGCCAAACAGTTTGGCCATGAAATCATCGACACCCGCGCCGGGCTTGTGCCGCTGACATTCTCAGACAAGCGCTTTGCCGAAATGTCTGGTCTGGCGACAGACACCAAGGTTTTCAACGATAAAGCCCAGTTTGAGGAGGCGACATTATTTACCCACCGCGGATTGTCTGGCCCGGCGATTTTGCAGATCTCCAGCTATTGGCGTGAAGGTGAAGACATTTGCGTAAACCTTTTACCAGAAATAGATTTGGCTGACATCCTGCGCAGCAAACGTAAGACTGAAGGCCGCAAAGCGCTCACGACAGAATTGGGCTTTCACATTCC
>JAOXRV010000447.1 GCA_025800435.1 Cellvibrionaceae bacterium
TTTCCATCATTTGTGGGAATGGGCTGAGGCCTGTGGCTCGTGGAAATTTTATGCCATTCTACTAGGGGCTCCGAGTTTAGGAGGTTTGATTGTGGGTGTGACGGTGAAATATTTGGCGCCCGATGCGGCTGGGAGCGGCATTCCTCAGACAAAGGCGGCGTACTATAACCACGATGGCTATATTGCGAGCGCCGCTGGATTCTGGCGATTTGTGCTTGGTTCGATTTATTGTGGCTTGGGCAATAGTTTGGGACGAGAGGGTCCGACTGTGCATTTGTCATCGGCGATCTCTTCGCGTTTGGGCAGGTTGTTTTTTAAGAGTGAGAATAGGATTCAGGCAGCATTGCCAGTAGGGATGGCGGCAGGGATAGCGGCAGCATTCAATGCTCCCTTGTCTGCGATAACTTTTGTGTTCGAGGAATTGCTGGATAATTTCTCGATGAAAGCCCTCGGGGGGATTGTGGTTGCTGTGGTGATAGCTGCAGCAGTGTCACGCAGCTTGTTAGGTGAGGACCCGATTCTCGCCAGCGACTTTATCAGCAAGGAGTTTGTGACCTCACCTTGGATGGTGGTGGGGGTGCCGATGGGAGTGATCGCTGGTTTGTTAGGCCATTTCTTTGTGAGCTCGGTGTTAGGATTGCGGCTTCGCTGTAAGCATACTTTTGCGCAGTGGAGTTGGCTGACGCCAGCTATTGGTGGCTTGTGCTGTGGATTACTTGGTATCTTAGCATTGGAGGTGACTGGGCTGTTTGGTGAGGGGCAGAATACGGTGTTTTCGATCGGTTACGAGAGTCTGGAG
>JAOXRV010000653.1 GCA_025800435.1 Cellvibrionaceae bacterium
TAAATGGATACTTTTTTATGGTTAATCCTGGCTTTAAGCGTGGGAATTTAGTATTAGTTTGCTAGACTGTGCAACTACCTATGGATATGGATTTTCAATCTCCAGGCTCACGTTAAGCCGCTTTCTATTACCCAGGAATACTTATGCCCCTAGCAAACCTTCGCCCCAAGCTCGCCCTGTGTGCCCTTGCACTGGCCCTTAGCTCTAGCCCTGCCGCCGCTGAACAATATTGGGTTTATAGTATGGTGGATGGGGATAACCTCTGGGATTTTAGTGCCAAGCACCTGGATAAGGTGACCCGCTTTGAGCAGCTGCGCCGTATTAACAATATTCAAAGCCCCACTCAGTTGCGCCCCGGCGCCCTGATTCGGGTGCCTATGTCGTGGGTAACTTCCAACTTGGTGCCGGCACGCATCCACGCCATTAAGGGCGCAGCTGAGCTGGAGCGGGCCAGTGGTGGCGAGCGTGAAGTGGTGACGGCCGCTACCGAGATTCGCCTGGGTGATACCCTGCGCACTGGCGCCAACAGCAGTATTGCGGTGCGCTTTGCGGATAAGTCGGTGGTCACTATTAATGAAGACTCGGTGATTCGCTTTGATCACCTAAGTGCCCACGGCAGTACCGGTATGGTCGACTCGCGCATTAAATTATTAAAGGGCCGCCTAAGCTCTACGGTTACCCCAGCCAAGGGCCCGGGTTCGCGTTTTGAAATCCACACCCCCTCCGCCATCAGTGCGGTGCGCGGTACTGCCTACCGGGCGGTGGTGGCCGAGGGCGAGGTCTCCAATATTGAAGTGGTGGAGGGCAAAGTTGCCGTGGCCGGTGGCAAGGCCCAAGAGTTGGTGCCGTCGGGTTTTGGCACCCAAGTAAAAGCCGGCGCGGCGCCCACCAAGCCCAAGCCTTTATTGCCCGCGCCCCAGCTGGTAGCACCGAGTAAGGCCATTCGCAAAATTAGCGAGCGTTTAAGCTGGCCAGCTGTTGCCGGTGCAAAAGCCTATCGCGGGCGCATTAGCGAGGGTGCTGATTTTACTACCGTACTGTGGCAAAAAGTGAGCGAGCAGCCAAAGTTGGCGCTGCCAGATTTACCCGATGGCGATTATTTTTTGCGCCTGCGGGCTATTGATTCAATTGGGCTGGAAGGATTAGAGCAACAAGTGCGCTTTAGTTTGGATGCGCGCCCCCAGCCGCCGATGCCCATGCAGCCCCAAGATGACGCCTTGCTACGCGGCGATGGCCCCCAGTTAAAGTGGACAGCCTCGGCCGATGCGGAGCGTTACCAATTAGAGGTTGCCAGCGATGCACAGTTTAAACAGTTGTTGGCAAACGAGACCTTGGCGGCAACTGAGTTTGATACCGCGAGCCTGCCCAAGTTTGGAAAATTTTACTGGCGCCTGAGCAGTATCGCCGCCGATGGCGAGGTGGGCCCGCTGGGGGCAGTGCGGCAGTACGAGGTAAAACCCCTGCCGCCAATTCCCGAAGCTTCCGTAAGCACCGGCGACGATGGCAAATATGTGTTGAGCTGGCCCCAGACTGGCGAGGGCGAGCGCTATCGGGTGCAATTGGCGGTGGATAAAAACTTTAAAGAGTTAGTCCTTAACGAGGTGATCGACGAAAATAGATTCGCCATGCAGCCCTATACGGCCGCCGGCCGTTATCTGCGGGTGCAAACCATCGAGGCGGATGGCTTTGAAGGTGCTTGGGGCGCCAGCCAATATATTGAGCCACTACCCGATCAGCGCCCCTGGTATTTTATTGTGGGCATGATTTTAATTGGCTTGCTGTAAGCGGCCAAACATATGTGGCGGCATTTAACGGCAAAAGATTTCGCAGTAGTGCTGGCCCTCATGGGCTTGTTATTGGCTTTGCTCAGCGCCTTACAATACAGTGGTGTAAGCGCGCGCTTTGAAAAGCTAAGCTACGATTTATTGCTGCCCTTACAGGCCCCCAAAATGTCCGACGATATTGTAATTATCGATATCGACGATCGCAGTATTAATGAACTGGGGCGCTGGCCCTGGTCGCGGCAGTTACACGCTCAATTACTCGATACCATTAGCCCTGCCGCCCCAAAAGCCATTGGGGTGGATTTTATTTTTTCCGAGCCCCAAAACCCAGAGGCCGATCGCGCTTTGGCTCGTGCTATTGAAAATAACGGTGATACTTTTTTAATTGCCGCCCCGGTCATGCCCGAGGCCAATAGCTTGATGGCGGAGTTGTTGCCGCTGCCGGATTTTGCAGCAGTGGCCGCTGGTATTGGCCATGTGGAAGTAGAGCTGGATATTGACGGAGTTAACCGCAAACTGCATGTATACGGTGGTATTGGCGATGGCCGCTGGCCCTCGCTGGCCTTGGCCATGTTGCAGCACGGTGGTGATTTAAATTCAAACTTAACTGCCTTGCAGAGCAGGGCCCAAAGCGAAGAGCTTTCCACTGCATGGTTGCGCAATGGCCGCGGTTTAACCCCGTTTAGCCGCGCCGATGATCAAGCCAAACGAGTATCCTATGTGGATATTATTCGCGGCCGCGCCAACATTAAACAGCTAAAAGATAAATATGTGTTGCTGGGTGTGACCGCTACCGGTGTGGGCGATCGGATTGCCACACCCTTATATCGCAGCCACGAACGCATGCCGGGAGTGGAGCTGCTGGCCCAGCAATTAAATGGTTTATTGCAAAACCGTATTTTGCAAACACTGCCTCAATACGCTCAGTGGCTGCTGTCGATGCTGTTGTTAGGCACTGTGGTACTGGCGATTGTGTTAAGCCCAGTTCGCTACGGTATTTGGCTGCCCTTTATTGCCGGCGCTTTTGTGTATCTGGTCTCGGCATTGTTATTAGTATTTGGGCGCTTGTGGTTTGAACCGGCGGCAACGGTTTTTTGTTTGCTGTTGGCCTGGCCGCTGTGGGCTCTGTGGCGCATTCAGACCGGGGCCATGGCTCAGCAAGAATTACAGCGGCAGCTCGAAAGCTTAAGCAGTTTTAACCCGCTGACGGGCCTGCCTAATCAAAAGGGTCTAGAGCGGGAGATCAATCGTCGCGTCGGGCAAAAAGAGTCGCCGGCGCTGGCATTGCTAATTTGTCATTTTAACTGGTCTGGCTCCACCAGCAGCCTCTACGATAAATCGGCCCTTAAGGCTATTGCAGAGCGCCTGGGCCAAATAGGCTGTGATAAATTATTTTTGGCCCACCTCAGCGGTGATGAGTTTGCACTGTTGTTAAACGAGCGCAATATCAGCGAGGCCCGAGAATTGTCCGAGCGGGTGTTGGCCAGTTTCAATCGGCCCCTGGCCCATGGCCGGGATAATTTGTTGCTGAGCCCTGTGATCGGTATCAGCCGCTGGCCCGAAGATGGCGGCCAGGCCGATGAAATGCTGCGCTATGCAGCCACCGCCCTGTTTAAAGCTCGCCTGGATGATAAAGCGGCCTTTTGTTTTTACAGCGAATCGGTGGGTCAGGAGGTGGATGCTCGCTATCAATTAGAGCAGGCCCTGGTGCATGCAATTGAGCGGGTGGAATTTGAGTTGCACTTTCAGCCTCAGGTGGATGTGCGCAGCAATGGCATTGTCGGGGCCGAGGCGCTGTTGCGTTGGAATAATCCCAAGCTGGGGTTAATCAGCCCCGATAGTTTTATTCCGGTGGCGGAATACTCGCGCATGATCGGCGCGATTGGCGATTGGGTGTTAAAGAAGGCCTGTTTTGAACTCAAGCGTCTGCGGGCACTGGGCTTTACCGATTTTCGCATGGGGGTAAATATTTCGCCCCAGCAATTTAGTTCGCCCAATTTTTGCAGCCGGGTAAAATTAATTGTACAAGAGTTGGGCCTGCCGCCCTCGGCGCTATTGTTTGAGGTAACCGAAAAAACGCTGATGCACGACTTGGTGTTGGCACAGCGGGTAATGGGCCAGCTCAATGATTTTGGTATTGAGTTTGCCATCGATGATTTCGGCACTGGCTACTCCTCCTTGAGCCATCTGCAAAAGCTACCCTATCAATGCCTTAAAATCGATCAGTCCTTTGTGTTTGAGCTGGGCCAGAGCGCTGGCGCCCAAGAGCTGACCACCAGTATTATCGATATGGCCGCGCGCCTAAGTCTCGATGTTATTGCCGAAGGCATTGAAGAGCCGGAACAAGAGCAAATTCTGGTAAAAATGGGCTGTCACAATATGCAAGGCTTTTTATACAGCCAGGCGCTACCCATTGATGCATTGATCGAGCTGCTTAAGCAGCGAGAGCTGGGGCTGGCGCCTCAGCCCGAGGCAGCGCAAGAATCCGCCTAGCAACCATAGCAAGGCAATAAGTGGCGTAATAGTGGGCTTGGCCTGTGCAGGCTTGCACATAAGTGCCCTAATCCCCACGCTTACTGGGGCTTTCGAGTTTTATCTTAGCCCTGTTGGGGCTATAATGCGGGCGCTTTGTTGCGCGTGTTCGGGGTTCTAAATCCCACCAGCGCAGCCAGCCCAGAGCAACCTGAGAGGAATAAACCGTGAGTCACGCCAAAAAAGTAATTAGCCTAGTTTCTGCAGCCGCCCTGGCCGCTGCTGTTTCCGCTGTAGTATGGGCGGGTGAAGCCGACGACACCGTTAAGGCCCGAATCGCCCCAGTGGGCGAAGTGTGCATGGCCGGCGATGACTGCGCCGGAGCCCAGGCCGCTGCCCCCGCCGCTGCCGCCAGTGGCCCCCGCGCCGGTGCCGATATCTATAACAGCGCCTGTATGGCCTGCCACACCACCGGTGCTTCCGGTGCCCCCAAAATTGGCGATGCCGCCGCTTGGGGCCCCCGTGTGGCCAAGGGTATGGATGTACTCTACAACAGCGCCATCAACGGCTTAAATGCAGTAATGCCTGCCAAGGGCATGTGCATGGATTGTTCAGACGATGAGCTGAAAGCCACCGTTGACTACATGGTCGAAAACAGCAAGTAATGTAGTCATTTTTGCTGAGTAAGTTCCTTTGGGAATATGATAAAAAAGCCGCTATATGCGGCTTTTTTATTGCCTGACAATTACTTAGCTGCCCAATCTAGTTTTTACTTTAAGCTAGGGCACCTCCGAATAACTCGGCGATGCTCAGCGGGACCCTAAAGCGTACAGCTGCAAGGCGTGCTGCGCAGTGAATGCCGGCCGCCTTTACAAGCAGCGCAACGCCGCAGATGTGCGCTTTAGGGCCCGCCCTGCGGGGCCTTGAGGCAAACGCCCTAGCGGTGTTGCTCACTCTCGACGTGCGCCCAGCATGCCTTCGAGCGAGCGCCTTGCTAGGGCGTTTGCCTCGAGGCCTGAGCGTCACCGAGTTATTCGGAGGTGCCCTAGATAAATCAATAGTTTAGCGATTGATTCCTAGGGTTTATTAAGTCCGCCCTGGTTAGAACAATTCGATTAGTTACGACCGGCCATTTGTCGCCCAAAACCATGCAAAAGGGTGATTAAATGCGTATGCTTGTTCCCAGACCTTGGGCTCCACCGAGGCCTTTGATGGGTCAAACCACCAGTGCATGGTAACTCCAAGTTTGGCGGCTTGCGTCGCTCGGCAGAACGGTTGCGCTGTCTTTTTTAAGATTCTAGGTTGGTGATTTGGCTTGTTAAGGCCGTGGGGCTCAGGGCCACCATCTTTTTTATCTACTGCGCGCAGCGCGTCGGCCAATGGGGTCATAGAACAATCTTGGATGATTGTTCTATGACAGTAGGTTTAAAGATCGGCCAGTAGGCTGTCCAAGGTCATGCGCCCTTTGTTTTGATTGCGCACCGGGCAATGTTCGTCGAAGTTTTCCATTTCCAGCTCATCCTCAGGTAGCTCTTCTAAAAACCGCGAGCTGCTGGTGTCGATAATCTCACCGTATTGTTTACGCTTGGCCGCCATGGTGATGGTCAGTGTGCGCTGGGCGCGGGTGATGCCCACATAGCACAGGCGCCGCTCTTCTTCGACATTGTCCTCTTCGATACTCGTGCGGTGGGGCAGAATATCTTCTTCAAAGCCAAGCATAAACACATGGGGAAACTCCAGCCCCTTGGAGGCGTGCAGGGTCATCATTTGCACCTGATCAAACTCTTCCTCTTCCTCGTGGCGTTCGAGCATATCGCGCAGTATTAATTTGGCGATCGCCGCTTCCAGGCCGATGTCCTGTTCCTGCGCATCGTCTTCGCTTAGTTGGCGCTCCAGTAGATTGCGAATGGAGTCGATCAGGTACCAGACATTTTCCATGCGTTTCTCGGCTACCTTGGGGCTGCTGGCGTTTTGAACCAGCCAGCCTTCGTAGTCGATATCGCTAATCATCTCGCGCAGGGCATTGATGGGGTCGGCGCTTTCACACTGCTGGCCAATATGCAGCAGCCACTCCCGAAAGCGGGTCAAGCGTGACAGGGTTTGTTTGGGTATCTCCCGGCTCAGGGCCAGCTCGCCACTGGCGGCAAATAAGCTGAGTTGGCGCTCGCTGGCGTAGCGGCCCAAAGCTTCTAGGGTACTGGTGCCAATCTGCCGGCGCGGGGTGTTCACCACGCGTAAAAAAGCGTTGTCGTCGTCGGGGTTAACCAGCAGCTTTAGGTAAGCCATGATGTCTTTGATTTCGGTGCGCGAGAAAAACGAGGTGCCGCCGGATATGCTATAGGGCACCTGGGCCTGCTGCAGTTTAATTTCCATCAGTCGGGCCTGGTGATTGCCCCGGTATAAAATGGCAAAGTCTTTAAAGCTAATTTGCCGCTGTAGACGCTGGGTAATAATCTCATTGGCGACCCGCTCAGCTTCGGCTTCTTCATTGCCACAGCGCAAAATGCGAATTGGCTCGCCGTAAGATTTATCGCTCCACAGGGCCTTGTCAAACTCGTGCGGGTTGTGGGCAATTAAGTGGTTGGCGGTTTTCAAAATACGTTGGGTAGATCGGTAGTTTTGCTCCAGTTTAATCAAATGTAGATTGGGGTAATCCTGCTTTAGCATGCCCATGTTTTCTGGGCGTGCACCGCGCCAGGCGTAAATAGACTGATCGTCATCGCCCACCACCGTCAACGCACCGCGATCGCCCACCAGTTGTTTTACCAATAAATACTGGCTGGAGTTGGTGTCTTGATACTCATCCACTAATAAGTAGCGAATTTTACGCTGCCAATTTTGTAAAATATCCGCGTGGGTGTGAAACAGTTGCACCGGTATTAAAATTAAATCGTCAAAATCAACGGCATTATAAGCTTTTAAGGCCTGGGTGTAGCGCTCGTACACATAGGCAATAAATTCTTCGCCCTTGCTCTGGGCGCGACTCTTGGCGTGGGCCGGGGTGACCAGATCGTTCTTCCAATTGGAAATCTGGCTTTGCACCATGGCCAGGTGGTCACTGTCGATATCGTTTTCTTTGAGCATCAGCTCTTTCAGTAAAGCGGTAGAGTCCTCCGCATCAAAAATCGAAAAGCCCGGCTTATAGCCCAGGGTTTTACTTTCTTTGCGAATAATATTTAAACCCAGATTATGAAAGGTAGAGACGGTCAGGCCGCGTCCGGCGCCTTTGGGTAGCAGGCCACTGACACGTTCTTTCATCTCGCGCGCGGCCTTATTGGTAAAGGTCAGGGCGGCGATATTGCGGGCGGCCAGGCCGCACTCTTCGATCAGGTAGGCGATCTTGCGGGTGATTACACTGGTTTTGCCGCTACCGGCCCCGGCCAATACTAGGGTGGGGCCGTCGATATAGAGGACAGCCTCGCGCTGGCGGGGGTTTAGGTGTTGAATCAGGGCAGACACAGTCTTGGCTTGGAGCTGTTTATGGGGTGGCTATTGTAGCCCCAATAGATCGATAAACCTATAACTCCAACTCCCGATCTAAACCCCTAAAGCTCAGCGCCTCGGCAATATGGGCCGGTTCTACCAGGGCTTGGTCGTCCAGGTCGGCAATGGTGCGGGCCAGTTTTAGAATGCGGTGGTAGGCCCGGGTGGAGAAGTGCAGCTGGGCCATGGCCCGGCGCAATTGTTTAAGGGCGGCGCCACTGGCCAGGGGCTCCAGCTCTTGGTTGCGCAGTTGGGCGTTGAGCTTGCCCTGGCGCTTAAGCTGCAGGGCTTGGGCCACGAGTACTCGGGCCCTGACCTGCTCGCTGTTTTCACCCTTTGCTGTGGTAGCCAGTTCTGCTGGGGGCAAGGCTTGTACCGGCACCTGTAGGTCGATTCTATCCAGCAGTGGCCCGGAGATCTTTTGTCGATAGCGCTGTACCTGGGCCGGGCTGCAGCGGCACTCGCGCTTGTTGCTGCCGGCGTAGCCACAGGGGCAGGGGTTCATGGCTGCAATTAATTGAAACTGGGCCGGGAACTGGGCCCGTGCCTTGGCCCGGGCAATACTGATCTCGCCGTTTTCCAATGGCTCGCGCAGGGCCTCCAAAACACTGCGGGGAAACTCCGGCAGCTCATCCAAAAACAAAACGCCGCGGTGGGCCAGGCTGATCTCGCCGGGTTGGGGGTTGCTGCCGCCACCGACCAGGGCAATGCTAGAGGCTGAGTGGTGGGGGCTGCGAAAGGGCCGCTGGCCCCATTGGCGGGTGTCGAAAGGTTTATTACAGGAGTGAATTTTGGCCACCTCGATGGCCTCGTCGGTATCCAGAGGGCCCAGCAGGCTGGGTAGGCGCTGGGCCAGCATGGTTTTGCCGGTACCCGGCTCGCCGTAAAAAATTAGGTTGTGGTTGGCGGCGGCGCTTATTTCCAGCGCGCGCTTGGCCTGGTTTTGGCCGCGCACCTCGGCTAGGTCAAGCGTATTGGCCGGGGCGAGCAGGGGATGCTGTTCGGCGCGGCTCAGGGGGGTATTACCATTTAGGTGGGCGCAAACCTGGAGCAAATTGGCGGCCGGCAGGACGCGACAGCGGTTGCTTAGAGCCGCCTCGGCGGCACTGGCCTGGGGCAGGATCAGTTGGCGCTGGGCCAGGCCACAGCTGAGTGCTGCGCCCAGGCTGGCGGGTATCGCCCGCAGCTCGCCGGAAAGTGCAAGCTCGCCGAGAAATTCGTAGTCTGCCAGGGCGCTGTTGGGCACCTGGCCCGAGGCCGCCAAGATACCCAGGGCAATGGCCAGGTCAAAGCGGCCGCCATCTTTAGGCAGGTCGGCCGGGGCCAAGTTAATGGTGATACGACGGGGCGGGAACTCAAAGTGGCTATTGAGGATGGCGCTGCGCACCCGGTCTTTGGCTTCTTTAACGGCGGTTTCAGCCAGGCCAACAATGGTCAGCCGCGGCAGGCCGCCGGAGATATGGGTTTCCACGGTAACCAGGGGCGCATCAATACCCAGGCGGGCACGGCTGTAGGCAATCGCCAGGGACATCGCACAATCCTCTCAGACAGAGGCGGTGAGTCTAGCAAGCTGGCAACTGGCCCTGTATCGGGCAAAAGGGTTGGGCGCGCTAGGGCTGGCTGAGCTGGTCGAGCTGGGCCTGTAGCTCGGCCAGTTGCTTTTCCATTGCTTCAATTTTGCTGCGGCTGCGCTGTAGCACAATGGCCTGGGTATCAAATTCTTCACGGCTGACAAGATTGAGACGCTTAACCGCCGCTTGAATCATCTGTTGCAGGTGGTCTTTGGGGGTGGGGCCGCTCTCGATTGCTGTGTGGATATCACTGGCGAGTTTTTGGGCGAAATCTTGCAGCATGTTGTTGGGCCTTTGTATCAGTATTTTCGGTGCAGCAATTGTAATAGATTCAACAAAAAGAACCAGACTGCACCAATTCAAGGCTTTTTTTCTTGCACTATTGTGGCGCACTGTCGAATTCCTGCCTTTTCGTGCACAGATTTTGTGCACGAAAAGGCAGAGATTATAAGTCAATTTAGCGCTATAGCGCCTAAATGGCGGTTAATTGACTGAAAAACCACCAAAAACAAAAGTTGGCCCGCTCTGTGCTATGTCCAGTGTAGGTGTTCACGTCAGGGCGTTTCTTTAAGATTGAGCCCAATAAAATTAAAAATGAAATGTTTGGAGACTAACAATGAAAAAATTAATTAACTTTGCATCGATAGCAGCTCTGAGTTTTGCCGCCGCCCAGGCCGGCGCAGTCGAAATCAGCGGCAATGTCGCCCTGACTACCGACTATAAATTCCGCGGTATTTCCCAAACCGATAATGACCCGGCTATTCAAGGCGGTTTTGATGTCGCCTTTGACGGTGGCTTTTACGTGGGCACCTGGGCTTCTAATGTCGATTTTGCCGGCAGCCTAGAGCTGGATTACTACGCCGGCTTTGCCACCGATATCAGCGAAGGCGTGGGTATTGATGTGGGCGTTCTTTACTACGACTACCCCGGTACCGAAGGTGATGATGACTATGTTGAACTCTACGGTAGCGTTTCCTTCTCCGGCGCCACCGTGGGCCTGAACTATTCGGATGATTACTACAATGAGACGGGAGAGTTCTTCTATCTCTATGGTGGCTATGAGTTTAGCTTGCCCGAAGACTTCAGCTTGGCGATTCACTACGGTTACAACGATTTAGATCGCAATGATGCCAATGCCAAACCCGGTGAAAATGTCTTCCTGACCAACAATGCAGACTCCTATGCGGATTACAACATCACTATCAGCAAATCAGTGGCCGGGGTTGACCTGAGCCTGGGTTACTACGATACCGACCTCAGCACGGCTGAGTGTTCTGGTGAGAGCTGGTGTGACGGTTCGGTTATTTTTACGATAGCCAAATCTTTGTAAATGTTAGCGCCGGCTGCGGCCGGCATTTTTCGGGGGATTTATGAAATTAGTTACAGCAATTGTTAAGCCCTTTAAGCTCGATGCGGTGCGCGAAGCGCTGTCCGAAGCGGGGGTGCACGGACTAACCGTTACCGAGGTGAAGGGTTACGGGCGCCAGAAAGGGCACACCGAGTTATACCGTGGTGCCGAGTATGTGGTAGATTTTCTACCCAAGACTAAGATTGAAGCGGCGGTCGCTGAAGACTCGGTGGATGTGGTAGTGGAAGCCATCAGCAAGGCGGCCCACAGCGGAAAAATTGGCGATGGCAAAATTTTTATTAGTGAGTTGGAGCAGGTTATTCGCATTCGTACAGGCGAGACCGGTGACCAAGCCATCTAAGCCTTAAACCCTTAATTAGCAAAGATCATTTTTAGCGGCCGACGGCCGCGATGGGATTCTTTTGTCTGGAGAAAATTGATGGAAGCACAAGTTACGGAGTTAGCGTACGCCTTAGATACGTTTTACTTTCTTGTCTGTGGTGCCCTAGTTATGTGGATGGCAGCGGGTTTTGCCATGCTCGAAGCTGGCCTGGTACGGGCCAAAAACACCACTGAAATTTTAACCAAAAATGTCGCGCTGTTTGCGATTGCCTGCACTATGTACATGCTAATGGGTTACACCATTATGTATGGTACAGCCGATTGGCTGTTGTCCGGAATAACGGGGGATGGTTTTACCGGAGCCGCCGAGCCCGCGAGCTATGCTCCGTCGGCGGATTTTTTCTTTCAGGTTGTGTTTGTGGCAACCGCTATGTCGATTGTCTCTGGTGCAGTGGCTGAGCGCATGAAACTGTGGGCCTTTTTGATCTTCGCGGTGTTTATGACCGGCGTGATCTATCCCTTAGAAGGTTCTTGGACTTGGGGCGGCAAAGACGTCTTTGGTCTGTATAACCTGGGTGATCTGGGCTTCTCTGACTTTGCCGGTTCGGGCATTGTGCATATGGCTGGTGCAGCGGCTGCGCTGGCGGGTGTATTGGTACTGGGCCCCCGTAAAGGTAAGTATGGCCCCGGTAATATGATTACCCCCATTCCCGGTTGTAACCTGCCACTGGCTACTTTGGGTACTTTTATCCTGTGGTTGGGCTGGTTCGGCTTTAACGGCGGCTCGGTACTGGCTACCGCCAGTGTAGAGAGCGCCAACAGTGTTGCGGTGGTATTTATGAACACCAACGCCGCCGCTGCCGGTGGTTTGATTGGCGCTCTGTTAGTGGCTCGCCTCAAGTTTGGCAAGGCCGATCTGACCATGGCCCTCAACGGTGCCCTGGCTGGCTTGGTTGCCATTACCGCTGAGCCTTCTACACCTACCCCACTGGTCGCAACCCTGTTTGGTATGGCTGGCGGTGTACTGGTTGTGTTTAGTATCCTGACCCTGGATCGCCTGAAAATTGATGATCCCGTTGGTGCTATCTCAGTACACGGTGTGGTTGGTCTGCTGGGCCTGCTGCTGGTGCCTCTGACCAACCCGCTGACTGAGGATGGCGGTGCCAGCTTTAGCGGCCAGATTATCGGTGCCCTGACCATCTTTGGCTGGGTATTTTTGGCCAGCCTGGTGGTGTGGGTACTTATCGATAAGCTGCTGGGTGTGCGTATCAGCGAAGAAGAAGAATACGAAGGCGTGGACCTGGTGGAATGTGGTATCGAGTCCTACCCTGAGTTCACCGTTAAATAGCCCCACTGGGCGGCCCCAGGGTCGCCCTTGTTACAAGAGGTTGAGGGTGAGGGTGATTTTTAGCCCTATATTGTGTATCTTTGTCGCCTTAACGCGTTACCCAACTATAGGAATATGGCATGAAGTTAATAACCGCTGTAATCAAACCGTTCAAACTGGATGATGTGCGTGCCGCCTTGTCAGAGGTAGGTGTTCAGGGAATGACCGTGACCGAAGTGAAAGGCTTTGGTCGCCAAAAAGGTCATACTGAGCTGTATCGCGGTGCCGAGTACGTGGTGGACTTTCTGCCCAAGGTTAAGTTAGAGCTGGCCCTGGATGATGGCATGGTCGAGCAGGCGGTTGAGGCCATTAGCAAATCCGCCCAAACCGGTAAGATTGGCGATGGTAAAATCTTTATCTCACCGGTGGATGAAATTATTCGCATCCGCACCGGCGAAACCGGCCCCGAGGCGGTATAGAGTTTTTAAGCCCGGCATCGCCGGGCTTTTTTTGATCTTTCTGTTTGTTTTTCTGTTTGATTTCCCGTTCGAAAATCTCCCAAATATCCGCCTATATTAAACGCTTGTTCCGCCTAGTTTTGCCTCGGCAAACAGTTGCCTGTGGGTACTGTTTTTATACTTGCCTAATTAATCAGTTCTCGGTCTTTCGTGTCATTCGCGCCTAAACTGCCACCAAATTACGCAAATAGAAATTTAGGCGAAATAATTTTTTAAAAAATAAACTGGCCGCCATTGCAGTGCCTAACAGTTGGGCTATACCTAAACGGTAGGGTGCTTTCTTAGGGTGTTTTACACAATGGCAACAGTGAAAGATCAAAATAAAATCAGTAACAAAGAAAAACTATTAAGCGAAGAAAAAACAACAGTGCAAACGGGACTTGAGTCACTGGCAAAACTAGATAAGGAGAATGCCTTTAGCCCCAACTGCCGAGCCGAGCTGCGCGATGAATTAGAGCGCCAGGTGGAACAATTTTTACAACAGGGTGGTGAGATCAAAAAGATTGAGCCCAATGTCATGGCCGACCCGCCCAAAAAACCGACGAGTAATTACGGCTCGCGGCCAATTTAATAACAGCACGTCGCTATACCCTCTGCAGCCGTTGCACGGCTGCGGGGATTTGTTTTAGTGATGTCACCTCAATAGTTGGACGGAAGTCCTGTTCTTGCCAAGTCTCCCCTTTGCGATTAAACCACAAACTGTGCATACCGATGGCATAGGCACCATATATGTCATCGTGGGGGTGGTCGCCAATATGCAGAGCTTGCTCCGGGCTTACTCCAAAATGATCGAGCGCCGCTTCAAACGGTGCCGCTTCGGGTTTGCCAACCCCCAGGGCTTCGGCGCTGATATGGCGGCTAAAGTAATTGTCCAGGCCCAGGCGGGTGCTGCAGGCATTGCCGTTGGTGATGGCGACCAGCGGGTACTCGGTGCTCAAGGTTTTTAATACCGCTAGGGCCGAGTCAAAATAAACCGGTTGGTGGCGCAGCACCATAAACTCAGCAAATGCCTTTTCGCTGATGGCGCTGGCCTCGGTTTCGCTGTAACCGACCTGGCCCAATAGATGCGCCAGTGAGCGGCGGCGCATGGTACCAATTTGGTGGCGCATCTGCGGCTGTTCGGCCAATATCGCCTTCCAATAGCCGAGCCGGGCTTGAAATAGGCTCATCACATCGCCGTACTGCTCGGTAAGCTTAGGGGCAATCTCTTGCAACAAACCGTAGACACCTGTCTCCGCATCCATCATTACCTGTTTGGTCGACCACAGGGTGTCGTCTAGGTCAAAGCAGATCAATTTTAACTTCATGGGCTTAATCGCCGTCGTCTTGGGCCCGGGGGTGGGCTTTATCGTAAACCTTGGCCAGGTGCTGAAAATCCAAATGAGTATAGACCTGGGTGGTGGAAATATTGGCGTGGCCCAGCAGCTCTTGTACCGCGCGTAAATCGCCGCTGGATTCCAAAATATGGCTGGCAAATGAGTGGCGCAACATATGTGGGTGCACCTGGCTGCCCTTTTGCAAGCTCTGGGCACTAAAGCGAGCCTGAATGGCGCGGCGGCTTAAGCGTTTGCCGCGTTTGCTGATAAACAGCGCCTGCTCATGGTGTTCGGCAACGGCGCTGCGCATTTTGAGCCAGGCCTTTATCGCCGCTATGGCCTGTTGGCCCAGTGGTAATAAACGTTGTTTTTGGCCCTTGCCGGTAACCTGTACAGTGGCGGCGGCAAAATCCAAACCGCCGAGGTCGAGCGTGTGGGTCTCGGCCAGGCGCAGGCCCGAGGAGTAGATCAACTCCATAATGGCTTTATCCCGTGCGGCAATAAAATCGTCGTCGTGCTCTAGCTCTAAAAAGCTAGCCATCTGGTCAACATCCAAAGTTTTGGGCAGGGGCTTGGGGGTTTTGGGGGCGCGTATGCCGGTGCTGGGATCGGCGTTGAGCCAACCTTGCTTAATGGCAAATAAAAACCAGGCGCGCAGGGCCGAGAGCCAGCGTTGCAAACTGCGCCCGGCCAGGCCGCGCCGGTGCAACTGGGCCAGTGCTTGGCGAATGGCCAGGCTGTCGATATCTGCTAGGCTGTGCAACTCTCGCTGGCGGCAGAAATCCACCAGCTTATCGATATCGCGGCGGTAGCTGTCCAGGGTGTGGGGCGATACCTGGCGCACCTGTTGGAGGTAGTCGAGAAAGGCCTGGCGCTGCTTGAGTAATTGCACATGGCCCCCGCGGTTAGCCCATATGTTTGGGTATGGTACGGTTGAGCATATCGGCAATATAAGACAGGAATAGCGTGCCCATACTGGAGCGATAGTACTCGCTATCGCGGTTGCCAACGGCCAGCAGGCCAAAGCAGTTGCCGTGAATCAGCGGTGCAATCGCGGCAGAGCCAACCTTGGCCGCATCGTTTTCAAATAAATAGTGAACTGTGTTGCCATCGAAGTGGCCGCAGCTGGCCTTGCCGGATTTAATTATTTTACCCAGCGGCTCGCGCGCTTCGCTCAAGCTCACCACCCGCGCTGGCCCCGCCTGCAGCTCGCTGTCATTGCTGAACAATAACAGGGTGGTGTAGTGAACTTTAAAATCACTGTTAAAGCTGTAGTACAGGGCGTCGGCCACATCACCCAGGTCTTGGGCTTCCATCAAGGCCAGTACTAGGCGTTTGGTTTTATCAAACAGCTTGTCGTTATCTCGGGCATTGTCGAGCAGATTGCTGAGACGGTGGCGCATTTCAATATTGCGCTCGCGCAGTACCGCCACCTGGCGCTCGACCAGGGAGATGGCGCTGCCACTGGCGTGGGGCAAGGTAATATCGGCCAGCAGATTGGGGTGTTGCGTAAAGAAGTCTTGGTTTTGTTTTAAAAACTCGATCACTTCCTGCTCATCGATTGCGCTGTCGGTATCGCTCATATCTTAACTTGTCCGTGAAAAACTGTAGTGGCCGGCCCGCTCATAATAACGGCCTCATCCCCACCCGGCCAGCTGATTTGCAAGCTGCCGCCGGGCAGGTTGACCTTAACTTGCTGATCCAGCAAACCCTGTATACGGCCGGCGACCACCGCCGCACAGGCGCCGGTACCACAGGCCAGGGTTTCGCCCACACCGCGCTCGTACACGCGCAGATTAATCTCAGTGGGTGACAGCAGCTGCATAAAACCCGCGTTAACCCGCTTGGGGAAGCGGCTGTGACCCTCTATTTGCGGGCCCCAATCTTCCACTGGAGCGGTCTCGGTATCGTCCACCAAGGTGACGGCGTGGGGGTTGCCCATGGATACCGCGCCAATATTGATATCGCCGTGTGCCAGCTGCAGTGGGTACACCGGGGCTTGATGCTCAGCGTTAAAGGGCAGGCTCACGGGGCTTAGCTCGGGGCGGCCCATATCCACACTGACATCGCCATTGGCCAATACGTTCAATACCATAATGCCGCCGGCGGTTTCGACCTTGATGCGGGCTTTGCCGGTGAGCTTGCGCTCGCGCACAAACTTGGCGAAGCAGCGGGCGCCATTGCCGCAGTTTTCCACCTCGCTGCCGTCGCAGTTAAAGATGCGGTATTTAAAATCCACATCCGGGCGACTCGGCAGCTCCACCATCAGCAGTTGATCGCAGCCGATACCGAAGCGGCGGTCGGCAAGCTTTTTAATTTTGTCTTTGCTCAGGCGAATGCGCTGGCTGACTGCGTCAATCATCACGAAGTCATTGCCAAGGCCGTGCATTTTAGTGAATCTCAGTCTCACTGGGTATTCCTTTTGCCCTTATTGGTCCGGTAATAGCTGCTCTTGGGCAAATAACTCGGCGATTGTCTCGCGCCGGCGCACCAGGTGGGCACGCTCGCCATCGACCATTAGCTCGGCCGCCCGCGGCCGGGTATTGTAGTTAGAACTCATGGTAAAACCGTAGGCGCCGGCGGACATGACCGCTAGGTAGTCGCCGGCGGCCAGCGCAAGTTGGCGGTCTTTGGCCATAAAATCCCCAGTTTCGCACACCGGGCCCACTAAGTCCCAGCTTTGGCTGTCGCCAGCACGCGTTTGCAGGGGCAGTACCTGCTGCCAGGCCTGGTATAGAGAGGGGCGAATATTATCGTTCATGGCCGCATCGATAATGGCGAAGTTCTTGTGCCCGGTGGGTTTTAGGTATTCCACCTGGGTCAGCAGCACCCCGGCATTGGCCACAATAGAGCGGCCCGGCTCAAAAATAAGTTGCAATGGCGTCCCGCCGCGTTGGTCGAGTCGGGCTTCTACCGCGGTAACCAAATCGGCAATGGCCGGTGGCGCTTCATCTTGGTAGCGCACGCCCAGGCCGCCACCCAAGTCTAGGTGCTCTAGCTCAATGCCATCGCTCGCTAATTGATCGGTAAGGGCCAGCAGCCGCTCCAGCGCATCCAGAAAGGGGGGCAGCTCGGTCAGCTGGGAGCCGATATGACAGTCGACCCCTTTAATGGCCAGGCTCGGCAGCTCGGCTGCACGCCGGTATACGGCGGGCGCCTGCTGGATATCGATGCCGAATTTGTTCTCTTTTAGGCCGGTAGAGATATAGGGGTGGGTTTTGGCGTCTACATCTGGGTTTACCCGCAAAGAAATAGGGGCCACGGTTCCCTGGGCCGCCGCCACTTCGGCCAACAGCTCTAACTCGCTGGCCGATTCCACATTAAAACAGTGGATGCCCACCTCTAACGCGCGGGCCATTTCCCCGGCTTTTTTGCCAACCCCAGAGAAAACAATGCGCTCGGGCTTGCCGCCGGCGGCCAATACTCGCTCTAGCTCGCCTTCAGAGACGATATCAAAACCGGCCCCCAGTTGGGCCAGCTCGGCCAGAATGGCCAGGTTTGAGTTGGCCTTAACCGCGTAACAGGCCATGCCGCGCCCTGCCAAGGCGTCGGCATAGGCCAGGTAGTTGCGGCGAATGGTGGCCCGGCTGTAGACATAGCAGGGGGTGCCGTACTGCTCGGCAATGGCTGTTAATGAGGTTTGCTCGGCCATCAGGCCGTTGTCGCTATAGTGAAAGTCTTGCATCTTGGTATTTCTTAGAATAGATGATCGGCTGAGAGAACTCAGTTGGCTTTGGCTTTGGCTTGCTCGCTCTGGTCGGTCTCAGCTGTCTCTGTGGGCAGCTGCAAAGGCCCTTTTTGGCCACAGGCGCTCAGTGCCGCCATAGCGGCCAGCAGCAGGCCAACTTGGATGATGTGTTTCATGGTGTACTACCTGTCTGTTAATGGGCAGAGTATACGGGAAAGGCCGTTTGGGTTAAATCCACGGCTTTGCCCAAGCAAAAAGCATGGTTTTTCAGGGGCTTGAGTAAAAGCGCTGGGGCGGCGATACTCGGGCTCAAACGGTTTATGGAACAGTTAAAATGAACGAAGCAGAGTTTATGGCCCAGGCCGAAGCGACTATGATGCAATTAGAAGACGCCATCGATACTGGCGATGGGGCCCTGGACTATGAAAGCAACGGCAGCGTGCTCACCATCGAGTGTGAGGACAGTGCCACCCAGGTCATTATTTCGCGTCAACTGGCCACTCGGGAAATTTGGGTGGCGGCCAAGTCTGGCGGCTATCACCTGGGCTGGCAGGCCGGGCAGTGGCACTGTGCCAGCAGCGACGAGAGTTTGATCCAGCTATTGGAGCGAGTCCTAACTGAGCAGTCCGATGGGCCAGTTAGCTTGGGGCATGTCTAAAAATAAAGTATAGAGAAAGGCTTACTATAATGGTGAATTATAAAGTGCAGGGCAATGTTGCTCTGATTGAAATTGATAACGGTAAGGTGAACGCCTTGTCGCCAGCGGTGATCGCTGCCTTTAACGAGTGTTTGGATAAGGCCGAGGCCGATGCTAAAGCGGTGGTGTTTACCGGCAGCCCCGGTATTCTCTCCGGCGGTTACGACTTGACGGTGATGCAACAGGGAATCGAGGCCGCGCGCGAGCTGGTCAATGCGGGCTCGTGCCTGACCCGCCGCCTGCTGGCCTTCCCCTATCCTGTGGTTGCGGCCTGTAATGGCCACGCCATCGCCAAGGGGGCATTTTTGTTATTGGCGTCCGACTACCGCATTGGGGTGGCCGGCGATTTTAAAATCAGCCTCAACGAAGTGGCCATCGGCATGACCATGCACCATGTGGGGATTGAGTTGTGTCGGGGGCGTTTGGCACCGATGTATATAAACCGAGCAGTGATCAATGCTGAGGTGTTTAATCCCGAGGGGGCAATTAACGCGGGCTTTTTAGATGGCACCGTGGCCGATCAGGCCGAGTTGCAAGCGGCCGCTATGGCCCAGGCCGAGCAGATGATGAGCTTGAACCTGCCCGCCTTTAAAGCCACTAAATTAAAAAGCCGGCGCCAGTGGTTGGAGAAACTCGATTGGGCCATTGCCGAAGACTATGCGGCAAAGCCGCTACCCTAGGCTTTAATAGGGGCTGCATTCCGTAAGGGGGGCACGCTATGAGCAAAAGGCATTTACCGGGGCGGACACTAATGTGTTTGCTGTTGGGCTTGCTTAGTGCTTGTGGTGGCCTGCCGCTGGATGCTCCGGCTGGACATCAACTGGCGGCGATTGAGAATTTTTTAGCGGCTTATCCTGGCAACCAAAAAATTACAGAAGGCCGGCGCTTTATCGAATTAAGCGATGAGATGAAGCGCTATACTGATTTTCACGTCAATCACAAGGGCCATGTTCAAACCCGGTTAAAGCAGGTGTTTCGGGCCAGTAAAAGCCCTTCTTTGGGAATAACTTATGATGCCGGTGCCCATCTCAATGCCGCTCAAGTGTTTGAGCAAGGCAAGGCCAATTGCCTGTCCTTTTCTGCCCTAATTATTGCAATGAGTCGCTACAGTGAACTGCCAGCGAGTTTTCAAGAGGTGGAGCTGCCACCTAGCTGGAGTTTGGGTAATGACGATTTATTGATGCGCTTTCGCCATGTGAATGTGGTTGTCTCGATCGGCAGGGGGCGAGAAAATATTATTGATTTCCGCATTGATCGCTTTAGCCATTTTTATCCGCGTCGCAAGATAAGTGATCAACAGGCACTGGCATTACATTTTAACAATTTGGCCATTGAGGCCATGTTGGCGGAAGATTGGTCACAGGTATTCAGTTATCTCAATGCAGCTAAAAAAGCTGACCCACAATCGGCCACTGTATGGGGAAATTTAGGCCTGGCTCTGCGCAGGCAAGATAAATTACAGCTGGCCGAGGCGGCCTATTTAAAGGCGCTAACCTTGCACCCTCACGACTATGGCGTGATGAATAACCTCGCCCAAGTTTACAGCAAAACCGGGCGCCCAGAATTGGCCGCGCGCTATCAACAGCGCTCGTCTCGCCACCGCCTAAACAACCCTTATTATCACTTTGCCAATGCCCGCCGCCATTACAGTGTGCAAAACTATTCCTCGGCCCTAGAGAATCTTGAACAGGCTCTTCGTCGCAAGCCCGAAGAGGGAAATTTTATGCAGCTCAAGGCCTATATTTATTGGCATACCGACAAGCGTCAGGCGGCAGTACAATGGATGCGACAGGCCTATCGGTTGGAGCAAAATCGGCGCACCCAAAAAGCCATCAGGGCGCAGCTGGACAGCTGGCACAGTACACTTGGGCTTAAGGCGAGCGACATTGAACTAAAGGCTACACCACTTGATGGCGCGGTGCTTGAGGAAGCGCTTAATAATGAACAGGAGTAAGGCTTGAATTTAGAACCAAAATACTACCCCAGCCAAGCGTGGTTTAGCCTAAAAGAGGCGGATAAGCTGCGCCAGCAGTTACCGCCGCTTAGCTTGCAGGCTACTGATCTGTGGCCCGACGATGAGGCTTTGGCGCTACTGTGTCAGCGCTATTTGAGTTTTTACAATATTGATTTTTGCGAAGAGTTTGGTGCCGACAAGCTCAGCCATTACTGGGGCTATGTGGACAGCGGCGACTATCGCTTGGCCTGCCACTACTGGCGCCCAGAAAACCCCTTGGCCAGTGTTGTTTTGCTACACGGTTACTACGACCATATGGGCATCTATCAGCACATTATCCGTTTTCTGCTGAGCAAAAATTATGCGGTGCTGGGTTTTGACTTGCCGGGTCACGGGCTCAGTTCCGGCGCGCGCGCGGCAATTCCCAGTTTTGATTGCTACAGCCAAGGCTTGGCCGATGTGCTGAGTTTTGCTGTGGATGATTTGCCAGGTTCTGTTAATCTAATTGGCCAAAGCACCGGCTGTGCGGCCATTATGAATTATTTATTGGGCCGGCCCGCTCACTCTGTTGCCAAGGTGGTACTGTTGGCGCCACTGGTAAAGCCCATTGCCTGGAACAGTGGCCAGTGGTTGTATAAGTTATTGAGTAAAGGCCTGAACACCATGCCGCGCCGCTTTGCTGTTAACTCTCACAATGCCGAATTTATGCGGTTTTTGGCTGAGTTTGATGTGTTGCAGCCCAAACAGCTATCGGTTGAGTGGGTGGGCGCGATGAAGGCGTGGATTGATAAAATGGCCGACCTCGGCAACGGCGAAAGCCCCAAATGCGAGCGGCCGCTATTGATTATTCAAGGCACCGACGACAAAACTGTGGATTGGGAATATAACTTGCCCCAGATCGAGCAGGTGTTTGCCAAGGTTAAAGTAGAGTTGATAGAAAACGGTCGCCACCAGCTGGTGAATGAATCCAAGCCCTATCGTGAGCAAGCCTTCGCTCTGCTGAGCCAGGCCCTGGGGTCGGATTGACCAAAAGGCAGGCCGTTTAAGCACTGTTTTTTTGGCCGGGCTGTTTTACTGTAGGGCTATTACTCCAACTAATAATAACTTATAGGCAGCTAAACCAATGATTGAATGGAATGAAACCCAGCGCACAGTGCAGGGCATGGTGCGAGATTTCGTCGAAAAGGAAATTGTGCCCCATATCGATGAGTTGGAATATGGCGGCATGCCCCCCTACGATATTCTGCGCAAGTTTGTAAAAACCTTCGGCCTGGATGAAATGGCCAAGGCCAATTTTGATAAGCAAATTGCCAAAGAAGAAGCTAAAGCCGCCGGTGCCGAACTGCCCGAAGACAGCGCTGGTGACAGCATGCGCGACCCCGGGCTCAGTCTAATTCCTACCATTGAGATCAGCCGCCATGCCCAGGGCCTGGTAACGGCAATGGGCGTATCGATGAGCTTAACCGGCGGCGCCATTATGAGCAAAGGCACCCTAGAGCAGAAAAAGCGCTGGGCCCTGCCGCTGCTAACCTTGGACAAGGTGGGCGCCTGGGCGATAACCGAGCCCAACTCTGGTAGTGATGCCTTTGGCCAAATGAAATCTACCGCCAGGAAGGTGGATGGCGGCTATTTGCTTAACGGCAACAAGACGTTTATTACCAATGGCCCCTTTGCGGATACCATTGTTTTTATCTGTAAATTGGATCAGGCGGGGGTAGCGCCCAAACACCGCAAAGTGGTTTCTTTTATATTGGATTCGGGCATGCAAGGCCTGACTCAATCCGAGCCCTTTAAAAAAATGGGCATTGGCGCTTCACCCACCGGCGAGCTTTTTTTGGATGATGTGTTTGTCGAAACCGACCGCCTATTGGGCGGCAGCGAAAGCGGCTATGGCCGCGGTGGTGCCAAGGCCACCTTTGCCCAAGAGCGCGCCGGCATCGCCGCCATGGCCCTGGGTATTATCGAGCGAGCGCTAGAACTAAGCCTAGATTACGCCAAAAACCGTGAGCAATTTGGCCAGCCCATCGGCGAATTCCAGCTAATTCAGTTAAAACTGGCGAAGATGGAGGTGGCTCGGGCCAATGTCCAGAATATGGTGTTCCGCTATATCGAGATGTCCACTAAGGGCATCCCCATGACCATGGCCGAGGCCTCGGCGATGAAGTTTTACGCCGCCCAAGCCGCGATGGAGGTCACCACCGAGGCGGTACAAATCTTTGGCGGCAATGGCTATATGCGTGAATACCGAGTCGAGCAGCTGATGCGCGATGCCAAGATTCTACAGATCTATGGCGGCACCGATGAAATGCAGGCCATTGCCATCGCCAAGGACCTGCTCAAACGCGCCTAAGACTTTTACTGGGTGATGGGGAAATAGGGCGCTATAATGCGCCTTTTTTGTAAAGCCCCCAAAGAGGAAGTTATGTCTACCTTTGAAAACGTCACCGTCGTTAAGCAGGCCAATAGTTATTTTGATGGCAATGTTACCAGCCGCGCGCTTATCTTTGCCGATGGCAGCAAAAAGACCCTGGGTATTATGATGCCAGGCGAATACGAGTTTGGCACCGAAGCCGCCGAAATTATGGAAATTATGGCCGGCGAGCTGGAAGTATTATTGCCAGGCCAGCAGCAGTGGCAAGCGATTACAGGCGGCGAAAGCTTTGAGGTGCCGGCCAATGCTAAGTTTGGGGTTAAAGTGAAGGTTTTGACTGATTATTGTTGCTCGTATTTATAAAAAAAGCACCCGTTAAGGGTGCTTAATTAGCTTGTATAGCTCTAGATAGGTGCTCTTAGTCTAGCGTCAAAAAGATCGGCATGTCTTCTTCTGCACGGTTGAAGCTGGATTCACCGGCGGGCGATAGCGTGATTAAACCACCGCTATCGGCACCAACCGGTATGATGTGAACAGGCTTTGTCTCATCGTAATCTTCAGAGAAAATCTCCACATTAATAGGCTCGTTAAATGGTGATTTGATTGTAATAACTGCGGGCTTATCGGCGGTGCTAAAACTCATGGTGGTTGAGGTTCTGTTTTTCTCGATAACAGTCATTGCCCAGTCGGTATCAGCAGGGTGAGAATCCACAATTACAAAATTTTGGTGGGCCTCAGACCACATTAACTCGGTGGTTTGGCCTGCGGTAGGGAAGTTATTCACCGCGAATGTTGCGTCTATACCCTTTAGAAATTTGTTGGTTGGGCTGGCGACTGTAAAAGTTCTGCTGCTTACTTTTTTGTCGTCAATGTATAGGTCTATGGTGTGTTCGCCAGTACCGTATAGCCCATAAAAAATGGTTGCGGCATAACCATTATCAGTATCGCCACATGCGCTCTTGGTGTCGCCGCGGGATCCGCCGTATGGTAACTCCAGTTCATGTTCGTCATCGACAACCATCTTGACTTGTTTGGCATCGCAGGCCCAGCCGCGAATAATTCCAATGCCACTTTGTTCTGAGTTGGCCGCGGGGCTTTCAAAGTTCTGCTGTGATAGGGCAAGGTGAGAGCTGGCTAATAGGCTAAGCAATAGGGGGTATTTAACTAGATTTTTCATGGGGGTCTCCTACAGCTTTTCAGCATTAATGGTTATGGCGATGTCGCCAGTTGTACTAGAGCTGGATCGCACAAAGGTAATAGAGAAAGGACCGCTAAAGTTTCCTGTGCTGTTGTAGGAGTTGCCGGTACAAATTCTACTGCCTGAAATGTTGAGGTTCGGCAGAGAGGCGTCGCTGATGCAGAAAGTGTCGCTCGCGGTTATAGATAATCGGTAGCGTCCGTTTTGAGCAAAGGTGTGGTCAAATGTAACCGAAGGCTGCCCGGCCGCTAAGGTGATGGTACGTGGAAAGCCAGTGGGGTCACCAGAGCCGGGGCCTGGATTTGGGCTTGGGTCTGGAGCACTTGGGCCTTTGACCAAAATAAAATTCTGCAGTGGCGTAGACCATTTAAGGCGATTATCGCTTGTGCCGCGGGGAAAATTGTTTACGGTTGCGGTTTTACTCAAGTTAAGGTTGTAAGTGGCACTTGCCGCAGCGACATGAAAAACATGGCTTGCTGATTTTTTATCATCTAAAAAAAGATCCACTTTGTGTGCACCCAAACCAAAATTGGGCCAAAACATCACCATGCCAAAGCCGTTGTCACCCTCGTTCGCACAGGTCTCAGCGGTGTCTCCACGCTGGCTGCCGCTGGGAATGTTAAAGGTGTGCTTGTCATCCACGACAATATGAACTTTTTTCGCCTCACAGGCCCAGCCGCGGATAACCCCTACGCCGCTTTCAAAACTTCGGTGGCCGGGGCTCTCTAGATTGAATTTACCTTGAGCAAGGCTGAGGGGGCTGATACTGGCAGCACTTACAGCAATGCTAAAGGCAAGAGTTTGAGGTATGCACTTGGGCATAGTGTCTCTCCTGCACAAAATATAGATGGATTTAAGGCACGACTAAAACGCCAATAAGTACTTTTTTAGTTTTACTGTGGTTGTTGCTAGTACTGGAGGCTGGGCTGAATCTCAGCTGAGTTAGCCAGTGCTCGAATCTGTAATCTATGGATAGACCGAGTCGAGCACTATCGAGCAAAGGTAGGGATTAGATAAATAGTTGCTAGCAAGATAGTTTGGTTTGTGTTGTTTAGGCACAAAAAAGCCCCGGACTAAAGTAGTGCGGGGCTTGATAAGAAGTTGGCTATGGCCTTAAAACAAAACCCGACAGCGCATAGTTCCTTCGATATTTTTCAGCTGCTGTAAGGCAACATCGCTGTACTCTGCATCCACATCAATGACCACATAACCAACCGACTCATTGGTTTGCAGGTATTGGCCGAGGATATTGATATTATTATCTGAGAACACCGAGTTGATGGCCGATAGCACCCCGGGTACATTGCGGTGCACGTGCAGAAGGCGGTGTACCTCAGAGTGGCTGGGTAGGGCTACCTCGGGGAAGTTGACTGCGGTTATGGTGGTACCGTTGTCGGAGTATTTTACCAGCTTCTCGGCAACTTCCAGGCCAATATTTTCTTGCGCCTCTTGGGTGGAACCACCGATATGGGGGGTCAGTAGGGCATTGTCGATACCGCGCAGTGGGCTGATAAACTCGTCGTCGTTTCCGCGCGGCTCAACCGGGAACACATCGATGGCGGTGCCGCCGAGTTTGCCGCTGTTTAAACCTTCGGCCAGGGCGTCGATATCCACTACGGTGCCGCGCGAGGCATTGAGCAAAATGGCTTTGTCTTTCATCTGTTCGATTTGCTTGGCGCCAATCATCATCTTGGTGTCTGCGGTCTCGGGTACATGCAGGCTGACGATATCGGCTTTGGCCAACAGCGCGGGCAGGTTGCGCACCTGGCTGGCGTTGCCCAGGGGCAGCTTGTTGATGGTGTCGTAGAAGATCACATTCATGCCCAGTGACTCGGCCAGCACGCTAACTTGGGTGCCGATGGAGCCGTAGCCGATAATGCCCAGGGTTTTGCCGCGAATCTCGTAGGAGCCAACAGCAGTTTTTTGCCAGCCGCCACGATGGCAGACGGCGTTTTTTTCGGGGATACCGCGCAGCAATAGAATCGCTTCGGCGATCACCAGCTCGGCCACCGAGCGAGTGTTGGAGTAGGGCGCGTTAAAGACCACAATGCCCAGTTCTTGGGCGGCCTTGAGGTCGACCTGATTGGTGCCAATACAAAAGCAGCCAACGGCAATTAGCTTAGGTGCGGCCTCTAGCACTTTGCGGGTCAGCTGGCTGCGCGAGCGGATGCCGACAAAGTGGGCATCGGCCAACTTTTCAATCAGTTGCTGCTCGGGCAATGCGGTTTTTAGGTATTCCACATTGGTATAGCCGGCGGCATTGAGGGTATTGATGGCGGACTGGTGCACGCCTTCGAGCAAGAGGAACTTAATCTTGCTCTTCTCCAGGGAAATACTGGCCATGGTGGGTCTCGTCGCTATTGAGTCAATCTATATAAGCCCGCTCTCTATGGCCCATTGTCTATGGGCTGCTGTTCGAGGGGGCGGCTATGATAGCATAAGCAGGTAATAGGGCACCTCTGAATAACTCGATGATGCGCAGCGCGCCTTGCAGCTGTACGCTTTAGGGTCCCGCTGAGCATCATCGAGTTATTCAGAGGTGCCCTAATTCTACGTATATGGAGTTCTAAGCTTATGGCCATTACTGTTCTATTGGATGACCAGCCCTTTGCCGGTGGTGATACCGGCCGGCCGGTGGGCAAAATAGTCTGCGTGGGGCGCAATTACGCCGATCACGCCGCTGAGCTTAACAATCCAGTACCCACAGAGCCCATCTTATTTATCAAGCCTGCCACTGCGCTGGCCAATATCAGCCCCTATTTTAGTATTCCGCTGGATCAAGGGGAGTGTCATATCGAAACCGAGATAGCGCTGCTGATTGGCTCGGAAATAGCCCGGGCCACGGATTACCAAGCGCAAATGGCCATTGCAGGTATCGGCATCGGCCTGGATCTAACCCTGCGCGAGCGCCAAAGCGAGCTAAAAGCCAAGGGCCTGCCCTGGGAAAAGGCCAAAGCCTTTGATGGCAGCTGCCCTATTTCAGGGTTTATTAGCCCGGCCGACGACGAAGATTGGGAAAACCTGGATATTCGCCTAGAGCGAAACCATGCAGTGCAGCAAGCGGGCAATAGTGGCCAGATGCTAACCCCAATTTTGCCCCTAATGGGGCATATCACGGCGCACTTTACCTTGATGCCCGGGGATATTGTGCTGACCGGCACCCCGGCCGGAGTGGGGCCGCTCAGCCCCGGTGATGAGTTGACGCTCGGTCTCGGCAGCGCCGCTGGCGATATGGCGCTGCAGACGGAGGTGGTGGCTAAAGTACCCTAAGTTTGGGCGCGGATATACTCGCGGTTGGTCACTATGCCATGTAGGGGAATATCCCAATTATCAGTCTGCAGTTCGTTTAGCTCCTGCATACTGTGGGCCACCCCGATCAAGGTGGGTGCTAGTTTTGGGTTGCCGGCCTTAAAAGAAAAGGCCCGGTCATAGTAGCCGCCGCCCATGCCAAGGCGTTCGCCGTTGCGGCAAAAGCCCACCAGCGGCAGCAGCACTAAATCTAGCCGATCCACCGCAATGGCAGGCCCGGGTTCTAGTGGTTCGGCAATGCCAAAGCGGTTGAATTGGGTTGCGGTGTCGCGCTCATAAGGCACAAATGTCATTTGCTGAAACTCGCCTACGACCGGTACATAACAGTGTTTACCTCGGTACCAGGCGGCGTCAAAAACCGGGCTTAAATCCAGCTCACCGTCACCGGCTATATAAGCAGCAATGGTGTCGGCTTCTCTAAACAGCGGTGATTTGAGTAAAATTTCGGCAGCTTCATCGGCGTGTTGCTGTTGTGCCGCAGGGCTGAGGTCTCTGCGTTGCTGGCGCAACTGCCGGCGCAGGCGCTTTTTTTCGTGTTCGCTGATGCGTTTAGGCATGGATTTACCTGTGCGATAGGACCCCAGGGCGCCGCGGTCGACTTGGCCTTGAACCCGACGGCTCAAGGGGGGGATTTCTGCGTTGTATTAGGCTTTCCAGCAGGTGGACGTGCACACCAACAACGGCGAGAAAAACCCGGTTTCTTCATTATCGGCTCGAGGACTCGTCAACGGGCGAACACCTCAGGGTTAGACTTAGTATAGCCTAAGCCCACTGGCTGCAAAACCAAATTGAGGTAAATGTGGGTTTGGGTGTAGGGGGAATGATCAGCTTGGCTGACCAGTCGCCGGGCTGTACAAAAAGCCAGCGGGGTCGGTGCTTATTTTAGGGCTTGGTCGAGCTTGTCGGCCAGGCGCCCCAGTAAATCTTCATCTAGCCCGGTTTCGGCCAGTTGCAATTGCTTTTGCACGCTCAGCAGCTCGTGGCTTAGGTTGAGGGCCACCATTACCGCGATACGCTCAAGGCCAATTACGGTACCGCTGCTGCGCACCTGGCGCATGCGGGTATCGAGGTTGCGGGCAGCTTGCACCAGGGCATCGCGCTCGTCCGCTGGGCAGGCGACCTGATACTCTTTATCGAGAATCTTTACATACTCTGTCTGTGCTGAATCGCTCACCGTCCGCTCTCCTTGGGCCGCCATTGGCTCGGGGTTGCTTACCAAGATCTCTTGCCACCGTAAAAGTTCAGCCCCAGTAGGGGCATTATTGGGAACTGGCCTCTAAATCCTTTAGCCGGCTGATCATTGATTCCACCCGCGTGCGTGCCAGTTCGTTTTTTTCGACCAGGCGGCCTCGCTCTTGCAACCACTGGCCCTGTTCCTGTTTTAATAAATGGTTCTCTTGCTGCAACATGCGGCAGCGCTGTATTAACAGGTCTAGCTTTTCTTCTAATTGGTTAAGGTCTGCCATAGTGCTCGCCTAGTTAAACACCGTTACTATATTGCCCCTGTTTGGGCGGGTCAATCATTGTTAAAGCAGTTTATCAACAGTTTAGTCTAATAGTATGGAATATTGGGGTTTTTGTAATGCTTTGTGATAAGTGCACGGATTTTAGCTGGGCCCTTGGCCCAGCGTGTTAGAATAAGCCGCTTTACCCCCCAAGGATTTACGCCGTGCCCCTGAGTTTTGATGAATACTGCGATCTTTTTGCCCCAATTGGTGCCCTAAACAGCCCCGCCGAGCTGCACGGCATGCTCTGTGGCCGGCTCTGTGGCGGCGCCCGTCAGCAGCGGGATAAGTGGCTGAAACTGGCCTGGGAGTTTCTCGACCTGGTGGATCTGGCGCAGGTTTCTATTAGCAGCGAGCTGGAAACCGCAGTGGCCGACCTCTATACCCAAACCCTGGCCTCGCTAGAGGATGAAAACTTAAGCTTTAATCTGCTGATCCCGGCTGAGGATACCGATATGGCCCAGCGCCTAGAGGCCCTGGGGCAGTGGTGTCACGGTTTCCTTACCGGCTTCGGCAGCTCTGGCCTTGGCGGCGAGCAGAGCTTTAGCCCGGAATCTGCTGAAGCCCTGCGCGATATGGCCGCTATCGTGCAGATAGCCACCGACGAAGAAGACAGCGAACAATCCCAGGCGGATTTGTTTGAAGTGAGCGAATATGTGCGCCTGGCCGCGGTGACCTTATTTTTAGAGTTCAACAGCGCTCAAAAGCCCCCCAAAACCCTGCATTAAAAAGGAAGCCTATGGCAATCAAAGCTGAGGAATACGGCCGCCGGCGCCAGCGCCTGATGGAGATGATGGAGCCCAATAGCATTGCCATTATCGCCGCCGCCACCGAGCAGCTGCGCTCTAACGATACCTATTTCCCATTTCGCCAAAACAGCGATTTTTACTACCTCAGTGGCTTTGCCGAGCCAGATGCGGTATTGGCTTTGATTCCCGGGCGCGAGCAGGGCGAGTTTGTGGTATTTTGCCGGGATAAAGACCCGGAGAAAGAAGCCTGGGACGGCTACCGCCACGGCCCCGAAGGTGTATGCCAGCAATTTGGCGCCGACGATGCCTTCCCGGTGGATGATATTGACGATATCTTGCCCGGTTTGATCGAGGGCCGCACTCGTATCTATTACGCCATGGGCCGGGATAAAGGCTTTGATCGCCAGGTGATGGATTGGGTCAACACCATTCGCAGCAACAACCACGCCGGCGCCGCCCCACCGGGGGAGTTCCAAGAGTTGGACCACCTGCTGCACGAGCTGCGCCTCTATAAAAGCGCGGCCGAAGTTAAACTGATGCACAAGGCCGCCAAGATTAGCGCCCAGGCCCATATTGAGGCCATGGGGGTATGTAAGCCAGAAATGTACGAATACCAGCTTGAAGCTACCTTGCACTACCACTTTGCCATGGCCGGGGCTCGTTGCCCAGCCTATAACACCATTGTTGGGGCCGGCGCCAACGGCTGTGTGCTGCACTATGTAGAAAACAGCAAAAAAATGAAGGCCAGCGAGTTGGTACTGATTGATGCGGGTTGTGAATACCAATACTACGCCGCGGATATTACCCGCACCTTTCCGGTTGGCGGCCGCTTTAGCCCCGAGCAAAAAGCCATTTATGAGATTGTATTAAAGGCCAATCAGGCCGCCATTGCCGAGGCGGTGCCGGGCAATCACTGGGATAAGCCCCACGAGGTTTCGGTGCGCATTATTACCGAAGGCCTGGTCGAGCTGGGCCTGCTTGAGGGCGATGTCGACCAGCTGATTGAGGCGGCGGCGTTTAGGCGGTTTTATATGCACCGGGTCGGCCACTGGCTGGGCCTGGATGTACACGATGTGGGCGATTACCGGGTGGATGATCAATGGCGCCTGCTGGAGCCGGGCATGGTGATGACCATTGAGCCGGGTATTTATATCGCCCCCGGCGATGACAGTGTGGCCCCCAAATGGCGCGGTATTGGTGTGCGCATTGAAGACAATGTGGCGATCAATAAAAACGGCAATACCGTACTGACCGAGGCCGCCCCCAAAACCGTGGCCGAGATAGAAGCTATAATGGCCGGCAATATTTTGTAAGGCGAGTTCATGAGCGAAGCAAAACCCTATGATCTAGTCATTGTCGGCGGCGGTATGGTCGGCGTTAGCCTGGCGCTGTTGCTGGCCGAACAAGCCAGTGCCTGGCGCATTGCGCTGGTCGAAACCTTTGCCATGCCCAGTGCCGAGGCAATATACCAACCGAGCTTTGACGCCCGCACTACAGCGCTGTCCCTGGGCACCATTGAAATTCTGCAACAGCTCGGCCTGTGGGGTCAGCTCAGTGCACATCACACACCTATCCACAAGGTTCACGTGTCCGATCGCGGCCACTTTGGCGGCAGTGAAATCTGTCGCCAGCAAGAGGGGGTCGAACTGCTGGGGGCAGTGGTGGCAAACGCTTGGCTGGGGCGGGTTTTGCTCGGCGCCTTAAGTGCCTGCGCCGGGGTGGATATATACGCCCCGGCCACGGTGGCCAAGCTCAGCCCCAAACAGCGGGGCTCGGTATTGCAGCTGCAGCAGGGGGACGAGAGTTTTGCGCTGAGTAGCCAACTGGTGCTGCTGGCCGATGGTGGCGATTCGCCCCTAAGCCGCAGCCTGGGGCTGGAATCGGTGGTCGAGGATTATTACCAAAGCGCCATTATAGCCAATGTTGAGTTTGAACAGCCCCACAATGGCACCGCCTTTGAGCGTTTCACAGAAGATGGGCCACTGGCCTTATTGCCCTTGGGCGAGGGGCCAAAGAGCCGTCGCTCTGCCCTGGTGTGGACCCAGCCGCGCGCCGCTACCGAGCAAATATTAGCGCTGGGCGAGGCGGAGTTTTTACAGCGTTTGCAACACAGTTTTGGCCAGCGCCTGGGCCGTTTTACCAAAGTGGGCGAGCGCAGCAGCTATCCCTTGCAGTTAAAAATAGCCCGCGAGCAGGTTCGCAGCGGCCTGGTTTTAATGGGCAATGCGGCCCACTATTTACACCCGGTGGCGGGCCAGGGCTTTAATTTGGCGCTGCGCGATTGTGCGGTATTGGTCGAGCAGCTCAGCGGTGCCCAGCAGCAAATTGATCGCGGTGGCGCCAATGCTCCCCAGTATTTAGGCGAGCTGTCGGTGCTACAGCAATACCTCGATAAACAACAGCTGGATCAAGATTTAACCGTGGGTTTTAGCGATAGTATTGTGCGTTTGTTCTCCAGCGCCAATAGCGCCAAGCAGGCCGGCCGTGCCCTGGGTCTATTGGGTTTAGAGCTGCTGCCCGGGGCGAAAAAAATTCTGGCCCAGCAGACCATGGGTTTGGCCGGGCGCAAGCCGCGTATTTAGGTGAAGCATGCAACAAAGCAAACAATTTGATATCGCCGTGGTTGGCGCTGGTTTGGTCGGCGGCAGTGCCGCCCTGGCCCTGGCCCGGCTGGCCGGCGAGCTGAACATTGCGCTGATCGATGCCGGCACCGAGCCCCAAGCCCTGGCTGCCCACCAGTGCGCAAACCCCGAGGTGGCGGATTTCGATCCCCGGGTGGTGGCCCTAACCCGCAGCTCGGAAGAATTTTTTCAAAGTTTGGGGGTGTGGCGAGCGGTCGCAGAAACCCGCATTGGCCCCTATACCAATATGGCGGTGTGGGATGGTGAAGGCACCGCCCGCATCGAGTTTGACTGCTGCGAAGTGGGCCAGCGAAACCTCGGCCATATCGTTGAAAACCGCCTGTTGGTCAGTGCCTTGTGGCAGGCTATTAGTACCCGAAAAAATATTAGTAGCCATTTAAATTGCAAGGTGGCCGAGCTACGAAGTGAAACGGATGGCCAGTATTTATTGCTACAAGATGGACGCCAACTAAAAGCCAAACTGGTGCTGGCCTGTGATGGCGCCCACTCGCCCCTGCGCGAACAGCAGGGCTTGGCAACTCGTGAGTGGGATTACGGGCACCAGGCTATTGTCACTACGGTTAAAACCGAACGGCCCCATGGTCGGGTAGCGCGCCAGCGTTTTATGGCCACCGGGCCGCTGGCATTTTTGCCCCTGGCCGGCGGTGTTGAAAGTGGCGAGCACTATTGCTCCATCGTCTGGTCCTGTGTGCCCGAGCTGGCCGAACAGTTGATGGCCCTGTCAGAAAAAGAGTTTAGTGTCGAGCTGGGCCGGGCATTGGAATATGAGCTTGGCGAGATTCAAGCTGTGGCCAAGCGCTTTTGCATCCCTCTGCGCCAGCGCCACGCCAGCGAGTACATTAAACCGGGCTTTGCCCTGGCCGGCGATGCCGCCCACACCATTCACCCCTTAGCCGGACAGGGAGTAAACCTGGGCCTGCAAGATGTGATGGCCTTTGTTGAGCAGGTGGAATACGCCCAGCGTCGCGGTTTGGGGCTTGAGGATATCAGCGTGCTGCGCCGCTACCAGCGCGCCCGCCAGCGCGATAATTTAACCATGATGGCGGCGATGGAAAGTTTTAAGCGTTTATTTGGCAGCGGTAATATCGGCCTGCGCTGGCTGCGCAATGAAGGCATGCGCCAGCTGCAAAACCTGCCCTGGTTAAAACATAAAATTATTCGCCAGGCGATGGGGCTTTGAACCAGCCATGAGTAGCGGGCATGAGTAACGAGCAAGACTTGCTAAGCGCTGAGCTGGCGCAAAACTTTGAGCGATACCCAAAACAAGTGGCTCGGCTGTTTCACGGCAGGGGGCGTTTTTTTAAGGGTTTAGAGTCGCTGGTGATCGAGTGGTACCCGCCGGTTTTGCTGCTGCAGTGCTATGACGATTGCCTTAGTGATACTGCCCTGGCCGGCGTGCAGGCCTTTTTTAAGGCCCAGCCGGCGATTGAAACTGTGGTGTTGCAAACCCGACCCTGGCCCGACTTTAGCAGCGAGATTCTATTTAGCCGGGCCGCTGAAGGTGGGCAGTTACCGATGGAGTTTGATTGCCCCCTAAACCCTGAGTTGCAGTGCCAAATCAGCCTGGGTAAAAACCGTAACACTGGCGCTTTTCCCGATATGCGCGGTGGCTGGTATTGGCTGCGCGATCAGGCGGCCAATAAGCGCGTATTAAATTTATTTTCCTATACCGCGATTTTTTCCCTATATGCCCTGCAAGGGGGCGCCAATAAGGTGGTCAATATCGATATGTGCGGCAGTGCCACCAAAACCGCCAAGTACAACCATGAGTTAAATGGCTTGCTCGATGAGCGGGTTTCTATTTGGAAAAAGAATATTCTTAAATCCAATAGCCAAATTGCCAAACAATCGAAGTTTGATATTGTAGTGCTGGACCCGCCGCCGTTCCACAAGGGTTCGTTTAAAGGTTGGCCCGATTATCAAAAATTGTTGCGCCGCTGCGCCAGTTATACGCGCGTGGGCGGTACAATTTTGGCGGCGCTCAATCATCAACAGCTCACATTTTTCGAATTTGAGCGTGATATTCGAGCCACGCTCGACGACGTTAGCGCCATTACAAAGTTGAGCCTCAGCGATGAAATTAAAGAGTTAGAGCAAGACAAGGGCTTAAAGCTCGCCTTAATTCGCCTATAGCGCCGGCTTTTTCTAATACTTAGCGCGCTCCTGCCACATTTAAATAATACGATAATATTTATTTCATCGACGTTCTCATGAACTGAGAGCTATTCAGAGGTGCGCTAGCTTTCTTGGCATTGATGGCAGGGTGCCATAAGTCAATACTAAGCGTCACGAGAAACTTCAATTTTTCTAGCGTTTAGACCAGATACCGAATCAACTTAAAACTTCTTTAGCACTTAAGGTTAGGTTGCGTTTTAGCCCTGTCAATACGATAAGCCCAATTTGATCGCCTGTATTAGCGGCTTATAGTTTTTGCTTTACTCCTGGCAGTAGAATGGCTTAGCTTTTTTTCTATTAAATGGCAATAGCGCAATTATTTTTAGGGAGACTCATATGACCATCACTCTGCAAGTGTTTACCGCCACTGACACCGACCGCAAGGTTGATCTGCAAAACCAAAGCGTATACGCCGGCGCCAGCTATGAATTTTCAGGCACTGCTGAGCCAGGCGGCCAGGTAAAAATTTTTGATACAGATAATCTGTTCGCAGTAGCAGATGTGGCTGCCGATGGTAGCTGGAGTCATCAAGTTGATAGCATTAAACCGGGGGGGCACGAATTTACGGCCGCAGCCTATGATAGCAATGCTTCACTTGTCGGGCGCAGTGAGTCTTTTGCGCTAACGGCTGAAACCGTCGCGGCGCCTAAACCGGTTGAGTTGTCCAACTATGCCAACTACCTGGGCGATGCAGGGTCAGAGTCGGTTAGTGGCAAAAATGCCGAGAATATTGATTTGGGTGAGGGCGATAATTCTCTTAGTCTCAGCGGTTATGTGTACGACATCATTGCCGGTGCAGGCGACGATGTGGTTAATGTGGGCTCGGTGCACTGGAGCTATTCCAGCAACCCCGGTGTTCACCTGGGTGGCGGTAACAACACCTTTAGCAGCGACGGTATGATGCAAAGCCAAATTTTTGAAACCGGTGATGGCAACGATAATGTCACTATTGGTGGTGCATTCGGCTACAGCAGATATTACCTAAGCGACGCCGACTTTGGTGCGGGTAACGACACTCTGACCCTTAGCAGCAACCGTTATGCGGATATCGACATGGGTGACGGTGACGATACCGTGACTAAAGGCGATACCGATAGTCGATCTAGCTTTCACTATGGCGAGCTAGAT
The DNA here is from genome assembly GCA_025800435.1 of Cellvibrionaceae bacterium. Lineage (GTDB taxonomy): Bacteria > Pseudomonadota > Gammaproteobacteria > Pseudomonadales > Cellvibrionaceae > Pseudoteredinibacter. The sequence continues at coordinate 35,578 of JAOXRV010000653.1, forward strand.
ATGGGTGAGGGTAATAATACCGTTGATCTGAGCGGCTATATTTTCGGTGATATCAAAACCGGCAGCGGTAATGACAGCATTGTGCTCGCTGCTGACGTCTATTCCAATGTCGATGCTGGTGCTGGCAATAACTCGATCAATATATCGGGAACTATGAACGGTGAGCTAACTGTGGGTGACGGCAATGATAATATTGTCATTGATGGAAAAATCGGCAACCTTTCAGTGGGCGGGGGTGATAACACCATCGACGTAAGCGAAGTCAGTCATATTTCAGCCGGTGCAGGTAACGATACTGTCAAAGTCGGTCAGACGCGTTACGAAAGCGTCGATTCAGTCAACTTGGGTGATGGCGATAATACCCTGAAAAGTAGCGGTATTGTGGAGGAATATCACGGCGGAGATGGCAACGATACTATTGATGCTTACGCAGTTTATGCGGCTAATTTGGGTGATGGCGATAACTCCCTCAGCCTCAGTGGTTACGCCTATGACATTATTGCCGGTGCTGGTGACGATGTGATTGAGGTGGACTCAATATGTTGGAGCTATTCCAGTAACCCAGGTGTTGACCTGGGTGACGGTGATAACACCTTTGTCAGCGAAGGGCGGGTTAACAGCGAATATTTTAAAACCGGTGATGGTAACGATAATGTCACTATTGGTGGTGCATTCGGCTACAGCAGATATTACCTAAGCGACGCCGACTTTGGTGCGGGTAACGACACCCTGACCCTTAGCAGCAACCGTTATGCGGATATCGACATGGGTGACGGTGACGATACCTTTAAATCTGTTTCAACCCCCAGGAATTATCATCATGGTGATGTCGATATGGGTGAAGGCGATAATGAGGTAGTAATTTCGAACGGCCAAATTCATGGGGGTATAACAGCCGGAGAGGGTGATGACACGGTTTATGTTGGCGGCTCCATGACGGGTGATATTAATGTCAGTGGCGGCGACAATAAAGTCGTGGTAGCAAATATTTCCGGTAATGTTACCAGCGGTGACGGCGATGATGTGGTTGGTGTTGTAGATTTGCTTAGCGGTTTGTTGGACACGGGTGACGGCAATGATACGGTTTTGGCCAATAGCCTTGACTATGGTGCACAGATAAATCTGGGTAGTGGCAGTGACGAGCTGGAACTGTCGAATAGTGGATACGGTGTCGTAAATGGTGGTGATGGCATCGATACCCTGCGGCTTAATGATGTCAGCTTAGCCCAGTGGAATGCGAATAGCGGTGATATTCAAAATCGGGTTTCGGGGTTTGAGGTGGTGATATTGGCCGATAATCTTGTGGTGTCTTCACCAACACCCAAGGTCAGTTTTTATCGCGCTGTACAGGCTGATGGTAGCTTGACAGGGTTTAGTGGCACTAATATGCCCGTTGCCGTTATTGGTATCTTATCGAACCGACTGCAGTACAATCAGGCAATTGAAATTAGCACCGATGGTGGTTTGATTTGGGACGAAGTTGAAGTTGATGGACTTCAATGGCGTTTTGATAATGACAGTGAACAAAATGGCAGCTTTAGCTACCAGATTCGTATTGTCGAGGGCGACGAGCAACTTGGAGAGCTCGTTGAGCAGCAGGTAATAATTGAAACTGTGATCCATGAAACCTCAGGTGCAGATGAGCTAGTCACTGTTAAACCCCAGGGTGATACTAACAATAATGATTCCGAAGCCAATGACTCAGTAGCTGACGATATTGACAAGGTTCAAGTGGAAGCATCAGCAGATGCACAAGGCGATAGACCCGATGGTGCTGAATTAGCGCAAGATACAACATCGAATACAACGGTGCTTAATACTCAAGCTAATCGTGGCCCTAGTATTGAATCCATTGAAGATAATGTGGGTGTTATTCAGGGGGAGCTCGAAAACGGCGGCCATACGGATGATGACATACCAGCCTTAAGCGGCACGGTCGGAGCCTTCGAGCAGGTCGAAATTTATGATAACGGTGTTTTGACCGGCACCGTGTTTGCAAATTCACAGGGTGCTTGGCGCTATTCTCCGACCACAGCGCTGCCCGAGGGCGAACACAAATTTAATATTGTGGTTATTGATCTCGATGGCAATCGCAGTGAGCCAAGCGAAGAATTTAATATAGTTGTCGATCGCACGGCGGAGGTTGTCACTGACTTTCGGGCGCTGGATGATGTCGGTGCCCAAGTGGGCCTGATTGGCCAGGGTGAAACTACGGATGATCAACAGCCTACCATTCGAGGTGGCGGCTCAGTCGGTGCCAAGGTAGAAATTTACGATAATGGAACCCTACTTGGCGCCACAATTGTGGATGCAAACGGCGAGTGGGAGTTTAGCTCTGTGTTGGCGCTCGGTGAGCATCGCCTGGTGGCTTATCATACCGACTTGGCTGGTAACACTGGCCCGGCCTCGGAAGAGCTTTACTTTATTGTCGGGCTGGATAATGCTGAGCCGGTGGCTGGGGTAACAATCCTGGATGGTGGTGACGAGCACTTGTCGTCGATAGAACTCAGCGCCAAAGTGGGCGTTGAAATCGAGTTGAGTGATGACATTAAAGTGGGTGACCGGGTTGATGTGGATGTCAACGGTGATGGTATCGCCGATGGCAGCTATACAGTCACTGGCGACGATATCGGCAAGGTGATTCAGGTTGATATCGACGGCAGTGAATACGCAATCGCTAATGATAACTCGGTAACCGCCACCGCCGTTGTGGTTAATGAAAATGGGCTGGCCAGTGATGGTGTAAGCGATAGCAGTAACACCGGCCCGCGCGGGCTCGCCGGTATTGAAGCGACCAATTTGCAAGATGCAAGTTATACCCATTACCAATACTGGTATGTGGGCCAAAAAAGATACGAGTCGGGCGGTGATAGCGGTGAAGCCGGTCGCGCCGCTGTTGCTGTTGATCAGCTAATTGCCGATGGCTCAGAAGAGCTGGTGTTGGGTTTGCGCGGCCTGCCGGATCATTGGTTCGTAACCGATTTGGCCGGCAATCGGGCAGATTTTGTCAATGGTTACGCTGATGTGTCTAAGCTTAACTACGCTGGCGACTTTTACTTCCACTCGGAAATTGGTCTGTCCCCCTACAACCCAGGCTCAACACCCCCACCTGAAGTCGATACTTCTGAGTACCATAAATTAATTGCCTCTGAATTGGATTCAGCCAGTTTCACAGTGACATTTGAAGCCCAAACCCGGGATGTTGTGACTGGCCAGTTATCAGCCAAGCTAAGCGCCGAGTTTGAAATGGGTCAGGTAACTACTCTTCAGCTGTCCTATTGGGCCAGCCCCTTAATCCTCGACCTAGATGGCGATGGGGTAGAAACAGCCGGCCTAGCCGAGGGCGTGCAATTTGATATTGACGCCGACGGCAGTGACGATCGTATTGGCTGGGTGGGCAGCGATGATGCATTGTTGGTGCGCGATCTGAACGGCAATGGTTTGATCGATAACGGCGCTGAGCTATTTGGGGATTCAAGCGTAACCTCAAGTGGACGGGCCGAACACGGCTTTGCCGCCCTGGCCGATTTGGATAGCAATGCCGATGGGGTGTTTGACAGCAGTGACACCACTTACCATGAGTTGCAGATTTGGCAGGACCGCAATAGCGACGGCATTAGCCAGGCCAATGAGCTGACCGGCCTGGCGCAAGTGGGGGTGGCCTCGATTGATTTGACCGCCACGGAGATTGCTGAATACAGCAATGGTAACAAGCATGGTCTGCGTGCTAGCTGGACCGATAACAGCGGCCAACAGCACCAGATCGACGATGTGTGGTTTGCAATGGCCCCGAGCGCTGCTGCCAGCCCCGCGCTGGAAGATTTACTGGTGCCGAACGAGGCCAGCTTGGATGGCTTGTTACCAGTCACCCAGATCGCTAATGGCGCCGCTATTTCAACCATTACAACAACTGCAAGCAGCCAGGCAGACTCTGCGGTGCTGGCAAGCTTGGATAATCTGCGCTTAGCTCACACGATCGAGCTTGAAACCAGCCAGGGCGTATAGCCCTAGTTAATCACCCAAGCGCCTGTTTAGGGCGCTTGGGTGTTGGCTGAGTGAGTTGTTCAGAGGTACCCTAGAACAGCACCCACAATTTATATAACCCCAGCGCGCAGACCACCGCGACCACCATAAGCCCTAATAAATTGGCGAGCCAGCCATTGCGATATTGCCCCAGCAGCTTTTGCTGATTAACCGCAATTAATAAAAACACGGCAATCAGCGGCAGTAACAGGCCATTAGCCGCCTGAGCGAAAATAATAGCGGCCAGTGGTTTGCTGCCGGCGATTGCAAAGCCGGCGCCACTGACCAGTACCGCCAACCACACCAGCCGAAAAATTGGGCTGCTAAAACTGATCTTCCAACCCATCGCACCACATACCGCATAAGCCGCGGCTAAAGGCGCGGTAATCGCACTGGTAAGACCGGCGGCGAACATACCGGCGGCAAAGCAGTATTTGGCGGCGGGGCCCAGCAGCGGCTCCAGTTGTTGGGCCAGCTTGCTGGGGCTAAAGCTTTCGGCCTGGCCAAAAAAAGCGGTCGCCGCAGTGGCCACAATGGCCAGGGTGATCAAACCGCCAAAACCGATGGATAGGCCCGTATCCCAGCGGCTGTGGCTGAGGGCTTCATCAATATTGTCGTTGCCTGCTTCTGGGTAGCGTTGGCAGACGCTGCTGGCGTGCAGAAATAAATTATAGGGCACCACCGTGGTACCAATTAGGGCGATCACCAATAAGGTGCTGCCCTCAGGTAGGCTTGGGGTAAATAAGCCGCTGAATATGCCGCTCCAATCAGGCTGTATCCACAGCAGGGTGGCTAAAAACACCAGACTCATCAACAACACCAAGCCAATTAATACCCGCTCCAGTAACCGGTATTTGCCACTGGCCAATAAGCCCAGGGCCAGGGCCGCAATAATGGCCGCCGCCGTGCCACTGGATATATCTAATACTGCGCTGATACCGAGACCAGCGCCGGCAATATTGCCGGTTTCATAGGCTGCGTTACCAATGCCGATGGCCGCCACGATTAGGGCGATGGCCAGTTTTTGCAGTAGCGGTTTATCAAAACTTTCGCGCACCGCTTCGGCCAAGCCTTTGCCGGTGGCCAGTCCTAAGCGTGCGGCCATCTCTTGCAGCACAATGGTGGCGATTACTGAAAACAGCAAAGCCCACAGCAGGGTAAAGCCAAAGCCGGCGCCGGCCTTGCTGGCGGTGGCGACGGTACCGGGGCCGATAAAGGCAGCGGCGACAAGCAGGCCGGGGCCGAGTTTTTTCACAGTTTAATCCTTATTCGTGCGCATAAATACCGAGCGCAGCCAGCCCCAAAAACTATTGCCGTGCATTACATAGCGGTCTAGATCCTGCTGGTTTTGCACATAGTGTTCGCCATCGGTGAACATTAGCTCGCGCTTTAACATGCGCCGTTTTGGGTCTAGGGTTTTAATAATTTTTGCGGGGTTACCGCCGACCACGCTATTGGCGGGTACATCTTTAACCACCACCGCACCGGCGGCCACCACCGAGTTTTCACCGATGGTAACACCCTTGCCGACTTTGGCGCCGTGGCCAATCCAGACATTGTCTTCTAACACGATGGGCTTGCTACAGCGAAACGGGCGCAGTCGATTATAGAGCCCGTGCCAGTCGCTATCGGCAATATAGCAGTCGGCGGCAAACATACAGTTATCGCCAATTTCGATGCTGGCAGCGGAGGTAATGGTGGTGCCGGGCGATAATAAACAATAGCTGCCAATGGTGATGCGGCCGTCGAGGTTTTTACCGCTCCAGGTGGTTAGCCGCACTGGCTTATATTTAGAGCTGATAATATGGGGGTAATCGCCAATCTTAATTTGGCGGCCGAACACCTCTACTGTCTGGGGCTGTAAAATTGCCGGGGTGGTGCCCATGGCATCAAACTGGGGGCGCAAAAAGCGCTCTATCCACCAGCCTTGGTATTTGCTGATCCAGTATTTTACCCAAAAGGGTCGGTGTTCCCGGCGCATAGTTATTCCTTATTATCAGTTTGGCCAAAGTTGCGGCGAAAGGGGGCCAGCAGCAGCTGATCCAAGCGGGATTGTTTTTTCTCGCGCATATATTCTAAACCAATACGGTGCTGTTTGAGTTGCTCGGGGCTGAGCAAGCGGGCGGTGCCAAAGATATGGTCGTAAATCGACAGGGCGGTACCGTAGTTGCTATCGGTATAGTATACCTCGTCAAAGTGGTGAACACGGTGAAAATTGGGGGTCGCCAGTACCGGTCGCAAAATCTTATCCAGCCATTCGGGCAGCAGGGTATTGGAGTGGTTAAAGGCAATCAAAAACAAGCGCAGTAAGGGATACCAAATAGAAGCCATTAACGGCACCCCCGCCGCCACAAATAGGGGGGCGGCGATAAAACTGATGCTAATGCTCTCGATCGGATGGTGGCGGTGGGCGGTACTGGCATCGATACGGGTATCCGAGTGGTGTACCGCGTGCAGGCGCCACAGGGGCTTCCATTTATGGGCCAGTATATGCATCAAGTAGTCCACCAACTCCATCAGCAAAATACCGGGAATAAAATAATAAGCCCAGTGATAGTCCATTGAAGCCAGTGGCGGTGACCAGGGGATTACATTGCTAAGAGCCTCGCTCCAGGGATCTAATATTTCTGACAATACCCAGATAGACAGGCCAATACTGATAAAAGTTAGGCCGAAGTTGCCTAGCCAGCGTTGCCACTGCAAACCGTCCAGGGTAGAGGTCTTATTAATATCATCCCAAATAAGCAGTAATAAAATGCTCAATAGGGTGCAGACAAACATCACTTCATGTTGGTTAACATAGATATAATCTGACATCTTTCGAGTCTCGAATTAAAGCACACGCCAATCTTGGCAGATTGACCTCTATTTGGCCATGGAATGGATCACTTAGCGGTCAATTGAGCCCAATAAATAGCCTTGGCTAAAGCTTGCATGGCTTGGCATAAGCGGCTTTAATGCGCGTCTATTTAAATGGCCGCAGCCGCGAGGAGCAATAAGCATGTCCATCCAGTTACCCATTGATATCGACTCCGTTAAGGGCTTTCTCGCCGCGGATGAGGGCGAGGCTTTATACCAATACGCCCAGGCGGCAGCCGAACTCGGCCCGCTATTAGAAGTGGGCAGCTACTGTGGTAAGTCCACGGTTTATCTGGGCGCTGCCTGCCGAGATAAGAACTCGGTGGTGTATGCGGTCGATCACCATCGCGGCAGCGAAGAGCACCAACTGGGTGAGGAGTACCACGACCCGGATTTATACGATGCCAGTGTCGAATTAATGGATAGCTTTAAGGCCTTTCGCACCACCATGCGCCGGGCCGGTTTAGAGGATACGGTGGTGCCGGTAGTGGCCAGCTCGGGCCTGGCCTCGCGCCACTGGCACACGCCCTTGGGCATGGTGTTTATCGATGGCGGCCACAGTGAAGAGGCGGCTCAAACCGATTACCGCAGCTGGGTCAGCCATATTGTACCCGGCGGTATCCTCGCCATTCACGATATCTTCCCCAACCCCGCCGATGGCGGTCAGGCCCCTTATAATATTTGGAAGCTGGCCAAGGCTTCGGGCTTGTTCGAAGAACTGCCGACGGTAAATACACTGGGTTTATTTCGACGTAAATAACAGCCTGGCTATAACTGAAAAAACTACTACCTACATGTACGGATGTAAAGTCAGGCTAATTGCAGAGCCTTGAGGTGGGTAAGGGGTTCTGGGGGCTTGGGAGCCAGGGATGGCGGACGAGAGCTCCAGGGATGGATTTATGCGTCCCCCAGAACCCCTTACCCACTTCAAGGCTCGGACCGAAGCCACCTTACAACAAACCAACAAACCAACAAACCAACAAACCAACAAACCAACAAAGAAAACAAAAGTGATACCATAGAAACTATGGATTCCCTCACCCTCAC
>JAOXRV010000655.1 GCA_025800435.1 Cellvibrionaceae bacterium
ACCAACGTCACAACAAATCACGCTGTCCTCGGCCATGGTCTCGCTCAGGCGGGACAAAAAAGCCGGAGCGTCGATATTGTCAACCTTGGGGTACTGAAAAGACTTGCGCAACTTGAGTTCTTTGACCTGCTGACACCACTCGCTGTAATCTCCGCGGGCCTGTATCTGAGGCAACGCCTTTTTCGCGCAGCCGCGAATTGCCACGTCGGCGTAACGGCGCTTGTGGATCTCGGCCGGGTCGATATCCAGGTGAATCACTTTGGCGTGGGGGGCAAATTCATCGAGTTTACCCGTAGCCCGGTCGTCCAGACGCGCCCCCAGCACCACCAGTAAATCACACGACTGCACCGCAATATTGGCCGCGCTTAATCCGTGCATGCCCAACATGCCCAGATTTAATTCGTAGGATTTAGGCGCACTGCCCAATCCTTTTAAGGTACTGACCACTGGCAGCTGACACTCGGATAACAATGCGCGCAGTTCGCCGATAGCCCCGGCCATGGCAAGCCCTCCGCCCAAATAGAGCAGGGGTTTGCTGGCACTGGCAAGCAATTGAT
>JAOXRV010000666.1 GCA_025800435.1 Cellvibrionaceae bacterium
CCCGCCGTTTCATATTTACCGGCCAGCAGTGCGGCCAAGGCTACTGCGCCGCCGGGCTCTAGCACCAGTTTTAGTTCGCACCAGGCAAAGTAGACCGCAGCGGCAACTTCCGCATCACTGACGGTTAACACACTGTGCATATAGCGCTGCAAAATTGGAAAGGTCAACTCTCCAGGGCAAGGGGCCAATAGCGCATCGCAAATACTCGTTTGTGAGCCGGCCAGGGTTTGGCGTTTACCGGCAGCGAAAGAGCGCTGGGTATCATTAAACTGTTCGGGCTCAACCCCAATACACTCGGGGGTTTGCCCCTGTGCCAGGGCGATAAAGGTGCCGGCGGCCAAGCCACCGCCACCAATGGGTACCAGTACCGCATCCAGCTTATCGCACTGCTGTGCAATCTCTAAACCCACCGTACCCTGGCCCGCAATAATATGGGGGTCATCATAAGAAGGCACCAATACAGCACCCCGCTCGGCCGCTATCTGCCTGGCAATTTGTTCCCGATCCTGCCGGTAGCGATCGTAAAAAATAATTTCTGCACCGTAACTTTGTGTGTTTTCTATTTTTATTTTAGGCGCATCGGCAGGCATAACAATGGTAGCGTGAACCCCTAATAACTGGGCGGCAGCGGCCACGCCCTGGGCGTGGTTGCCCGAAGACCAGGCCACTACGCCCTTGCTGCGCTCATTGGTATCGAGCTGTACTAGGCGATTGTAGGCACCGCGAAATTTAAATGCTCCCACTCGTTGCAGGCTCTCGGCCTTGATATAAACCTCTGCCGCACAGCGGCGGTTAAGCTCGGGGCTTTGCAACAAAGGGGTTTGCAAGGCCTTACCGGCAATGCGATCGGCGGCCAGCTCAATATCGCGGTAGCTAGTTTCAGACACGATTAATCTCTCACCCGCACCAGGCCTTCTTGGGCAGCCGAAACTATCAACTGACCGTCATAGTTGTAAAAGCTGCCCCGATTAAAGGCGCGGCTGCCACCAGACCAGGGGCTATCTAAACGGTAATAGATCCACTCATCCACCCGAAAGGGCCGGTGAAACCAAAGGCAGTGATCGAGGCTGGCACCTTGTATTTTTTCCATTAAACCCGGCTTACGGTGGGGGCGCAGGCCGGTGGTCATTAGTTTATAGTCGGAGATATAGGTCAACAGGGTGCGATGAGTACAAAGCCGATCATCGAGCTTGCCGTTAAATTTAAACCAAAAGCCGTGCTCGGGTTCGGCGGGTTCTGGGTTTATTGGGTGCTGTGGATGGGTCGAGCGTATATCCACCATACTCAGCGGGAAAATAAAAGGTGGCTGCTTGTCTGGGTGCTGCTTAAAAATTTCTTTATTGCGCAGCTCGTCGCTGTCGATATCCTCTGGCCTTGGGATATCCGCTGGCAGATCGATTTGATGCTCTAGGCCCTGCTCTTGCTTTTGAAATGAAATTGAGCAATTAAAAATGGCAACACCATTTTGCTTGGCCACCACCCGGCGGGTGTTAAAACTGCCACCATCTCGAATCGCTTCCACATCGTAGATGATTGGGGCTTTGACATCACCGGGGCGTAGAAAATACCCGTGCATGGAGTGGGGCTGGCGCTCAATATCTACCGTACGGGCCGCCGCGTTGATCGCCTGGGCCAATACCTGGCCACCGTAAACCCTGGGCAGCGCCAGTGGCAGCGAATTGCCGCGAAATAAAAAGCGGTCCAGCTGTTCAACTTCGAGCGTGGCTTGTAATTGGTTGAGTCTATACATAGCTAACTATACGTTGCTTAAAATCGTCAGGCAGTCGGCACTGCCGAGTATATTATCCAGTTCTGTTTTATCGGCTACCGCCTGGTATTTCGTCCGCAGTGCCAGCAGGGATTTAGCGTGATATTTTTGCGGCTTCTGCTGCCAGTTGCCATCACCCAACTGCACACTAAATTCTTCTTGGCCAGCATTGATGGCGGCGGCATTGGCCGCGCTCCAGGGTAAAAAGTGCGCCCCCACTTGTTGTTTCAAAAATTCTAGCAAAGTTGGCGCGAGTTGCTCCCAGCTTTCAAACTCGCCTTCTATTCGCGGCCACAGCATGCGCTGAATCCAATCCATTAGATGGGGTGTGCGCGCTTCTATCAAGGCACCTGTGGTGGGGTCTGTCCAGGTGCAATACAACTGACCCCACAGGCCAAAATCCGCCAGACTGGGGCGGCCACCCATTAGATAGGGGCGCTCAGCCAGGTGTTTATTCAGTTGCTCAATGGCCTCTAGGAATGAGCCCTCGATAAGCGCTGCATTATTGTCGTTGGAGCCCACAAAGAACACCCGGCCCACCATATGCTGGCGCACCATTTCGGCCATTTGATTGTTTTCCTCTTCACTGGCACTGGGCTTCATCATCAGTGCCAAGCGGCGCGAGGAAGCGATCTGGTCTACCTCGCGGGCCCAACGGTAGTGAAACATCCACTTATTACCCCACTCGTCCGCGAACTCTTCCAGTAGCTGGCTGATAAATTTAAGCGCTGGGTTTTGGGGGTAAATGGTGGTATCCGGGTGGGCCTGCTCCAGGGTTTCAATAATCGGGGTTGAATCCTGCAGTGCTTGATCTTCCTCATCCAACACCAGGGGAATAATGGGCAGCTTGGCGTGCCGCTGGTATTCAGCCTGGTTGTGCTCATTGCGGATAAGCCACTGATGAGGCAGGTTTTTATAGCGGCAGTAGGCCCGCACCTTAACCGAGTAAGGGGACATCTCTGCGCCGAAAATGCGGTAGTGCTTGGCCATGGGTGGTTCCTTCTTGCTAGGGCACCCACTTTACTGAGGCCACAGCCAAAGAACAATATCCCTTTAACCAAGAATACGGCGATTTTGGCCTAGGGACCTCTTAATATCCAGGCTTTTCGGGCTTGCTCAGGCGGATATCACCTCACTTTATGCGAATTGCCACTACGTCAGCTGGGATTTTACAGCTTGTATGGCTTCGAGGTAGCCATAGTGATGGCGGGTATCCGGTTCTAGGTAGGCGGCCTCGGACCACTCATTCCAAGCGTTGATAAACAAAAGGTCTGCACCTCTGGCTTTTTCCAATTCCACCAGTCGACTCAGGCCTTCAAAAAAGGTTTGCGGGTTGGCGCCGCTGAGGTATTTGGCTTTATCCCCATAGCGGGCGCCGTTGTCCCAATCCACCACCAGCGATTGATAGGTATTGCTGGGTAAATTGGGCGACTGATCGATAAGGTGCTGCCACAGCGCCTCGTAATCGTAGCTTTGGTGCTGATCTATTTTGTACTTTAAACCGGAGATGGGCCGCTGCATGGACTCGGGCAGTGCCCGCAGCAATGGCTCTAACATCGCTTTAAGCGGTGATGCCTGGCGCGCCTGGGCATTAAAATAGGCCCGAGGCTGAAACTGCATCTTCGCATCAAAGTGTTTAAATACCTTGGCGCTGTTGGCCAGCGGGTAGGATTCTAAACCAATCCAATAGATACCATCGTGGCCTGCAGCTCGGGCACGCTCGTGAAAAAACGCCTTGTATTCATCAAAAAAGGGGAAGATCTCTGGGCGATAAAGGCACAGTACGGGCATTTTGTTTTTACGTAAGTAGCGGGGGTCGCTAAAAAACGTATTGAGGTAATCAAAGTGTTTACGCCAAATATCGCGATCGGGATTCTCGGTTTGCTTAATTAAAATTTCAGGGTCGCCAACCCACTGACGGGTCCAGGTTTCATTTGCCCAGGTAATGCAGTACTTTAATTTGTGCTGTTTGTTTGCGTGAAAATGACGCAGGGGCTCATCCAGCAGTAGCTGGCCATCAAACCAATAATGATAAAAATTGAAGCCATCCAAGCCGTAGTGCGAGGCCAGCTCCGCTTGGTGATCTACTACTTGGGGTTGGGATTGATCATAGTAAAAATCACCTAAAGGTACGCGCGGCTGCACCTGATCTTCGCCGACTGCCTTGGCATCTTGCACCAGTTGCCAATCGGTAAAGCCCTCGCCCCACCAGCTATCGTTCTGTTCAATAGGATAAAATTGCGGAAAATAAAATGCGAATAGATTCATCAGCTCAGCCAAGCAGTTCCCTTGCGTAATAGCCAGGCTAAGGGCCTACGCACTATTGGTGTCAATCGAGGTGATTTAGACAATTTGCTGTGACTGTAGTTCAGGAACTCGCGCAGCACTTGGCGATAGGGAGTTTGTCGGTCAATATACAAACTGGCCATCTCTGTTTGCTGGGCACCTTGTCGATAAGGATTGTTAAAACTGCGGCGGCCAAGATGATAACGGCGTAGAGTATCGGCCAGTGGCGCCAAACGAGCATAGTCTGCCATCATTTCAGTCGCACTGCGGGCGCGGCTTTGCTGCAAGGTCTGTGTTACTCGGGTCAATTGCTCAGGCTCAGACTTTAGTTCATTTAATTTTTCCAGCAAGCGATCTGCGCTAGGCTCAATTAGCCAACCGTTTTGGCCTGGCTTAACCCTGTCGGCAAAAGCACCAAGATTCGTCGCCACAACGGGTATACCTGCCGCCCAAAGCTCGCTTAAAGTATAGCTAAAAGTCTCGGGTACTATTGATAGCAGCACCCCAAGATCTGCATTGATGGCAGCCAATTGCGCAGGCAGCTGATCGTGCTGATAATGGTCGATAACCTCGATGCCCGCCATATTTTTGTAGCGGCCGCCTGATTCACCAGTACCCAACAAGCTTAGATCGGCAATGCTAAGCAACTGATCCAGCGAGTCTTTAAGAATTTCTTCGCCCTTAATTTTTGCCAAGCTACCCAGTATTACTATTTTTAATTTGTCACCCGTCTCACTATTAAGCTGCTTAACGGCATCTAAATTTTTAATAAGCGCCGGTTTCAATCCGTGCTCAATAATATGAATGTCTTTGCCGGCTAAGGCCGGTATTAACTCGCGATAGCGATCCGCAACCGACTGACACGGGGCAGCTATTTGAATATTACTCGGTTGCAATAAATCACTGTAGAGCGGGCGCAAAGCCTCCCAGTGCTGGTCGCTAACATTATTAAAAAATTTATGGTGAGGGTTTTCTTTATTGCACTGAGCCTGACGCTTAGCATCACAGCTGTGACAGGGACCAGAAAACGTTGCCACTAAGGCAGGGCAAAAAGGATAAAAGTCGTGCAGGACTACGGTTGTGGGCAAACCGCTTCGCAATACATCTAGAGACTGGCCAATGAGCGAGGAAACCAAAATACGCTCCACCCCATAATCCGCAATAACTTCTTCGAGTATTTGCTGATACTGCCAGTGCTTGGTTTCAGTAGCCGCAATCGCTTCACCCAACAGCCACTGTTTAAGGGGCACACCCATCTGAGCGCTGTGATACAGGGCAATGGATTGACCAAATGCATCCCAACTGCCCAACGGCCGCAGAACTAAATTGCGGTGCTGACTATCGCCGCCGATCGCATCTTCTACCCAGCGCCCCAGTCCACCTCCCCAGCTGTGGGCGATATGCAACTGCACCGGCAGCACTGGCTGTAATAATGGTGGTAGCTCTGCCCGGCTGTTGACATCGGCCAAGGCATACTGAGCTGGACCCATCGGGTGCTGCTCGACAACATTGTTGAGCGCTATGGGATTTAGGTGATCAGTATTAAATAACTCTGGGGGCAGCTGGCTATCATCTACATAAACTTGATCGCAGGCCAGCAATAGCCCCTTGGCTTTTGCCAAAATAAACAATTCACGATCACTGCTGGCCTGTGCAATACAATCGACCCAGTGCTGGCCTTTGAATAAGGCAGCGGCCGGGGGAAGGTGGGGCAAATCATAGTTATCGCCCAAGGCAAACTCAGACACCCACTGGTCTAAAGCATCTACCGCTAAACCCGGTTGGCTAATGGGCGCCGGGGTAACACTATTTAGTGGGTGGCAGGCACTTAATGGGCAGATCGCCAGGGCCTGTTCGCCCCCATCCTGTGGCAGTTGGCTGAGTAAGCGCAAGGGCCAAGCTAGCGGCGCATTGGCCGCCAAGTGTATAAATGCAGTGGCGCCACCACTATAGGCGCAGGCCATTAATATATCTAACCAATAATTTTTTAAATTGGGCTCGGCCAAGCCTAATTTAACCGCATAACCTTGTTCTGTTAATGCCCCTGCAAGGCTGGAACCGCCTGGTAACAATAGCGTTATTGCCGAATTGAGTGCACTTGCCTTTAGTTTATTAGCCGCCGCCAACACCTGTTCGAGATCTTCGCTGTAGGCTAACAGCACCACGGCTGGGTTCAATTGCGCACTGGGCTCGGACATGGCGGTGGCGACTCCCTCAAGCTAGGCCGCGTGCTTGGCGATATTGCGCATAATAAACGCAAAGCCTTTAAGCAATATGCGCTTAAAGCCATTGACTGCCCGATGCGAGCTGGCAACATGGTCAAAGTAGTGAGACATATCCGACATCACCACTTTAAAACCAGCACCTGGGCTAACACTCACCACCCCGAAGGTGTCCGGCTCAAGTATTTGCTCGGGTATCACATGCTCGCGGTAGCTGCTTTTGCGACCGTCCCGATCGAACTGGGAAAACGGATTGGGAAAGCTGTATTGGTAATTGGGGCGGGTACGATAAATAAGCCGCTGAGTATCCGTAATTTTATCGCCATTATCAAAAAATGCGTACTTAGAAGGTATGCGGCCCAGCTCGCTCTGGCCATAGCGTTCACACTCGGCAATATACCATTCGCGCATGGCCCACAGGGTTTTATTATCCTTGGCGTATTTTTTTAACATGCCCTCTTGGTCACCGCTGTCAAAACCTGAAAAGTGATAAAAACACAGCGGTAAGCCATTAACGGTGAAGCCATTATCAAAGTCGCCAGCGACTTCACGCTTGGATATATTCCAAGTGGCGACATTAAAAATTGGTTTGCGTAAAACTTTTAAATCATCAAAAAAGCAAGGGGCCAGATTTACCCATTTCTGATCGGTAAACAAACCCATGGGGCGATCATCACGGCAGTAATCTCGCAGGCGATCACGCCACCACTGGGCAAAGCGACGCCCCTCTGGGCGATTGGCCACACCGAGAAAGCCGAGATTAAACACGCCGTACTTAAGACTGCACATCTCATTGTCGAGAATGCCATCGACCGTGGTCTCGGGCTCGGTTTGATGGGGGGTTAATACCACGCTGTGTTGGTCTAACTCTGCACACAGTTCTTCTAAGGTATCAAACAAGGCCATATCCGGGTCAAAGTAAAACACCTTGTCGGCATTGTGCTGTTCAAAGATATATTCAAGCCCCAAGCCTTTTACTGCCGTACAAAGCTCCACCACTCGGTGAGAGAACACCCAGGCGGGAAAGTTATCGACTGGCAGGTCTTCAGCATAAATAATCGTATCAAAAGGCTCCTGAGCCAGATCAAAGCCCTCGGGCAAATCATCGGATAACAACAGGTGAAACTGCGTATCCGGGCTATATTTTTTGACCGAATGGGCCAGCACCCTTGCCTTGGGTAAGTAATTAGCAGTAATACTGGTATAGGTGTGTACAGAACTCATTTTTTTTCCAAGATATTTCTAATCCACTGGGTATAACGCCAACTGCGGCTATTGTATACGGCCTGCAATTCGGCCTTTTTGGCTTCCAGCTCAATCTCACTTGCTTCCAATCGTGCATTTATTTGTTGCAGCTGCGCCAATCGATCTAAGGCCTGCTGACTGACCTTTGCCAAGGCTGCATCTGTGCTTTGCAGCTGCTCTGTGCTTGCTTGCAGCTGCTCTATAGTTGTTTGCAGCGATCGTTCACGCTCTTCCAGATAGTGTCTTGCCTCTTTTAACTGGGCGTCGCACTGCAAAAACTGCATTCGTTCATTGCTGAGTATTTTAGCGGTGTTATTAAGACTTTTACGTGCGCCAAGCAGCCGTCTACGAATAGCATCGCGGCTAAAGCGCAATGCGCTAACGACTTCAGTCGTTAAAGCTGGGTTTTGGCTAAGGCGAAAATCATCCACTTTGTCACGTAATTCACAGGCGGGGTCTGTATCGACAAATGCAGTAACTTCATCCTCATATTGAGGGTAGCGTTTGTGCAATACCTCTGCGCCATTAGCTTTTAATGCCTCGGCATCTTCCCCAAAACTAGCGCCGCCATGATGGGCCACATACACATCGGCAGCGAGTACATTGCCAAAACCGGCATGCTTGGCGCGCATAGAAAAGTCACACTCTTCTCCATAACCTCTGCCAAACGCGTCTTCATCAAACAGCCCCAGCACATTCAAGGCGCTGCGCTTAATGTACATACAAAAACCCACCGCCGTGGGCAACTCTATGCACTGGCCACGGTTTACTTTGGCGAAGTCTTCATCCAGCAACTTTAGATCTAGCTGCCGTACTGGCTCAGCTTCGTGGAAAATACTGGGGTAGCTACAAACCGTGGCATTATTGGAAAACGGTGTGACAGTGGCGACTTCTCTGTCACTGTAAGCACAGGCTGCGAGTCGCGCCACCCAATCACCCTGCACTTCGGTATCCGCGTTAAGTAAAATTACATCGTGGCCGGGGTTAAGTAACATGCCCCTATTGACAGATTTAACAAAACCTTGGTTTTCTTGATTGACAATAAGGGTAGTATTAGATCGCTGTTCGAGGCTGTGGCAATACTCCACCAGCTCGGGCTCAGGCGAGGCATCCAATACCATAATAAGCTCTACATTATCGTCGAGCTCACTGGCGTACACAGATTCCAGACACTGCTTAGTCAACTGGTAGTTTTTGTAAACCGGTACAATTATATCAATAGCTGTGGGTTTAGTTTTTACTTGGCTTAGCTGGCTCATTTGGTAAACCGTAGGGTTGCGTTATCGTTCCAAGCCCAAGTTTGATTCACTTGCCAAAGCGCTTCGGTGCGTTCCTCTAGCGCTTGGTTATAACGATACTGCTGTGCTAAGTCTTGTTCTAATGCCGCCAACCTTGAATACGTGGCCGTCAACTCGGCTCGTGTTGCCAAGCCAAGCATGGCTGCAATTTTCTGCACCATTCGTTTGGGCTCATCCTTGTTATCGTTTCTGGGCTGATCCTGCCCCGCAGATCTTACGCGTTGTAAGTTTTCCGGTAGAGCTTGGGGCTCTACTTGAAAAGGCGCGACGTTGTGCGGCTGCTGCTGATAACTGCTCCAATCTAGCTTAAGCCCCTCAGCCGCTGCCAATGTTTGTACTAGCTCTGGATGATAGTAGCGTACATGCTCTGGGTCGCGCCAAAAACCCAATAACTGAGACCGAATCGACTCGGGATCAGGAAAACTCAACAACAAGCGCCCACCCGGAGCCAGACACCGACTCAGTAACTCTATTAACTCCTGTAACGCTGAAAAAGGTAGGTGTTCAATAAAGTGTGAACAGTAGATGCCATCGAACTGCTGCTCATTATTTCGCAAAAAATCGAGCGCATCAGCCTCTGTAATAGCCAAACCCATTTCACGTCCATATGCCACCAACTTGGCGTCACGTTCAACCCCAACAGCGTCGATACCTTGCTCGGCCAGGAGCTGTAAAAAAATTCCAGCACCACAGCCTAAATCCAGCACCCGCTCGCAGCCGGCGAAGTGGTGACATTCGATCTCTTGCATTTTGCACAGTAGTGAGTGATCACGCTGGCAAAACTCATAGCTGGCATAATCGAAGTTGCTCGGTTTTGCACTCAACGGTAAATCAATGCTATCTGTCAGTGGTTCCAGGGTCTTATCGCCCAATAGCTGGTGCAAACATTGCTGCCAGGCAGCTTGAAGAGGCTCCAACACATAGACGCGCTCGGCTTTAGACAAGCAACTGCGTACCCAGTTGTGGCACTCTTGCGGCAGCTCTTTAGGTGCTGGCTCAGTTAGAATAAACTGGCTGCTAAAACCCAGAAAGCTCGCCACTCTGGGCAAGTCGAGGCTGGCGCCCTCTAGACCACAAATAATTAGAGAGCTGGGGCGATCCGCGAGCAAGCGCTTGGCTACTAGTGAGTTTAGGGCCTGTTGACGAAAACCGCCACTTAGGGCTTCACAGCGCTGCTCGACAAAGACTTGGTCGCCCTGCTGCCAAGCAGCTTGGGTATACGGCCTAGGCTCTGAGCTATATTGATAATCTAGAAAATGGCAAGCTTCTACCAGTGCAGCGTGGCGCCAGCTTCGTGATACCACTAATGGTGTAACACTAGAGGACATCTGCAAACCCTTTCTTGACCCTGATAAAAAAGCTATAGCCAACAATAAATAGTAACACAGCAATAAACAACGCCTGCCCAAGCTCAGAAAGATCCGGCTCGACACCTAATACCAGCACATTTCTAAACTGCTCAATATAGAAGGTCAGTGGGTTGTAATCCATAATCCTTGCAAAGTCCTCTGGAACTGCAGATTTAGGATAAAAAATAGGGCTCAAGAACATAAACGCTGTTGCAAGAAAACCCGCAACATAGCTGACATCGCGAATAAATACACCCAGCGCACTGAGCAGCCAACTTAGCCCAAGTAAAAATATAGTAAAAACTACCAATAGAAGAGGCAGATATAGGATCTGCCAGTGCAAACCTGCCCCCCAGATCGCGGTAAAGCTAAGCAACACTACTGTCGACAACATAAAATGAAAAATAGCACCAGCAATAGCTACCCAGCTTAATATATCGAGAGGGAAAACTACTTTTTTAACATAATTTACATTGTCGATAATTAAATTAGGTGACCGCGTTAATATCTCCGAGAACATCAAATAGGCCATAAGGCCACAAAACAACAATGATGAAAAACCTTCTGGTAGATTTTCAGCCTCTGGCCAGCGCGCTTTAAACACCAAGCCAAAGACAAACATATAAACCAACAACAGTAAAATTGGCGTCAGCAAGCTCCAAAGGAGACCAAACCACGAGCCTTTATAACGCGCTAACACCTCTCGCTTGGCCATACCGATAAGCAATTGACGATTAAGCCAAGCGGAAACCAATGGCGCCACTATCGGGTTTTTAGTGAGCAATGACATAGTACTAATTATCGACCCTGGCAATGTGGCAGAAATTCAAGTGAACACCTATTAAGCCATGAATCACATGACTGCTAGCAACATTGATAAGCAAAGCGTCGTGGTGCCAACAGTGCTGCACATGTTCTTCTTGAGTGCCACTGGCCACCCCTACCGAAAGCACATACTCATCTGCGTATAAATAGGGCAGCTGCACACCAAACTGGGCGCGATAGTTTTGCCCGGCAGCAATCGTTATTGGTGCATCAATATCACTGAGGTAATTGTTCTCACCAAATAACACCTGTCCCTGTCGATTTTTTAATAAAAAGCCCACAATAATCTGCTCTAAGCTTTGCTTAGCGCTAAACTCAACTTCCACCACCGTAAGTTGCCCACCCTGGGCATAGGCCAACTTTCGGCCTTGTTGATCTCTCAGGCATACGTGGCGTATATCAATCAGACCCGTGCCAAAGCTGTTACCATCAGTGTTAAACTCAAACACCTTTAAGTCATTGCGAAGCGGCGAAGATAACAACAAGCCCTCTCGCGAGTCATGCCAAGGTTCTAGCTTAGCTTCCGTAGCATCGATACCGGGCGGCGTTGAGCCGACAACTTGCTGCTCTTCACCTGCCGTTTGCACCACCTCTTGCCCCAAATTGGCATAGAGGTGCTCATGGTAGCTCTCTGTAACTTCTTTCGCAGGGCCCAGCATCTGCATCTGGCCCTTGTCCAGCCAAATAGCCCGGTCGCAAAACCGCGTTATCGAACCCGAGTCATGGCTAACAAATAGGATAGAGCCATGGGATTTAAAGGCCTCTAAAAACCGCATACACTTCTGCGCAAACAGTGCATCCCCCACTGCCAAAGCCTCGTCGATAATCAGTACGTCAGCGTCCACATGCGCAATAACCGCAAATGCCAAGCGCACAAACATCCCAGACGAATAATGCCTGACCGGGTGATCAATAAACTCACCAATATCTGCAAACGCAATAATGTCGCCGAGGCGCGCATCGACCTGTTTTTTACTGAGGCCATAGATCGCCGCGTTGAGATAAATATTTTCGCGGCCGCTAAAATCTGGATTAAACCCGGCACCCAATTCCAATAAGGCAGCGACCCGCCCCTGCAATGCAACACTGCCATCAGTTGGGTTTAGCACACCACAAATAATTTGCAAAAGAGTGGATTTACCCGAACCATTACGACCGATTATGCCTATGGTTTCACCCTTATCGAGCGTAAAGCTAATATCTTTTAGGGCCCAGAAATCCTTTTGGGCGCTACGCCGGCCAGGCATAAAAAAACTCAGCAGGCGTTGATGGGGCCTGCTGAAAGATGTATAGCACTTCGATACACAGTTGACATCAAGTACTGGCGCCATTCAAAACTCTAATTAATATAAAAATATCTAACACTTAAATCATGCTTAGCCGCCAAGCTTATTGCCACCTAGCGACATCAGTTTCCAGCTGGTTTGAACTTACTCTGTAGCGCACTAAGGCTTTTATCATCAAGGTTAACCTCAATGCCTTTAAGCAGAGATTGTTGACGATCCATTTTATAACGCACAAGCAGGCTTCGCTTTAGCTCAGCGATTAACTGGGGCTTGACCTCTTCAAAAGCCTTCACCTTCCCCTCTTTGCGATCAATCAACTTAATAATATGGTAGCCATATGGGGTGCGCACCAAGTCGCTCATATCGCCCTTTTCCTTCAGGGCGTAGGCGGCCTTTTCAAATTCCGGTACCATTTGTCCTGGTCCAAAAAAGCCAAGGTTGCCTTTATTTTGTTTAGCGGAAGGATCTTCAGACTCAGGTATCAAATCTTCAAACTTTTCGCCAGCTTTAATGCGCTTGAGCAGTGCTTCTGCTTTTGTCTTGGCCTCTGCTTGTGAGCGGCTAAGCGAAGATATCAGAATATGCGAAGCATTTACTTCAACCGGCATTGTGAAGGGCTTTTTGTCCTTGTCATAAATATCTTTAGCCGCCTTATCCAACTTTACGTTTTCAATATTCTTTTCAGCTTCAAACTGTAATTGCCGGCCTTTTAACTGTTCATCTATTTGATATTGACCAATCCACTCGATCAGCTCGACATCAATCGAGTCGTTTGCCTTGGCTTCATTAGCCAAGATGCGGCCAACCAGAATTTCTTGCGCAATCTTTACTAGGGCCTCTTTATTTTTTAATAACTCGCCGCGCTGATCTTTAGGCACGGCCTGCCCTATAAAATAGCTCACATCGGCCAGGCTGACCTCTACACCCTTCGCGGAAGCCAGCTGGGCCTCACTCTGAGCAGAAGCGCTGCCGACACAGCAGCAGATTGCAGCAATCAAATTTCTAAACTTCATAAAAACCTCAAATTTATCCTAGCGGCAGCAGAATAAGCTACTTGTTGTAAATCCACCACTGCCCATCGACTTTAATCCAGCGCTGCTCAAAAGGTGATGACATAGGATGCTTGATTTGTGGCAAGGTATAATTAATTTCGACAACCGCATCACAAACGTCTTCTTTACAGCTTACCGACTTGACTCGTGCAAAGTTCCACATCGTCCTTCCCGCAACGTATCGATGGTATTCATTGGCACTGGTATGTTCGCGGAAAGCCGGACTATTGTATTTATAGGCTTCTTTTAGTCCATCAACATCTTTTTGCAACAAGGCATCCATACGCGCTTGGGCACGCTTAGTCACAATCTCTTCAGGGGTGCCCGATTCAAACAAGGTGGCACATGCGGTTAGCCCCGCCATTAAAAAAGCACTAACCAGTAAATTTCCTATTTTCATTACTTACCCTTAACGTTCAAACTATTCATCAAATAAAGTGAAATTACTAATGCGGTTACGCATTTCACGGCTGACGTCTCGCATATCCTGTTCATTAAACAGCACCCGTGGTGTCAGTATCACCAACAGCTCGGTTTTAATTTTTGACTGTGACTTTGAACCAAATAGGGCGCCGACTACGGGGAGGCTATGCAGCCATGGTAAGCCGCTAGAGCCCTCGGTTTTATTCTCGGTAATCAGGCCACCCAAAACCACTGACTCACCCGAACGAATAGCTATGCGGGTATTTATCTCTCGGCTCTGGAAACTTCGCTGACCGGACACCTCATCCACTAGTCCCGCATCTTTAACCGACTGAGCGACATCCATGGTCACCATACCGCCGGCATTAACTGATGGCGTAACCTCTAAGTCAACACCAGTATCAGTGTATTCAACTCTATTTGACACGACACCTGTAGAGGTAACATCACTACCAGTTTCTACCGGAACCTGGGTTCCAACTTTAATGGTAGCCGTGTGGTTGTCCAGCACCATAATAGAAGGCGAAGAAATAACATTAAGCAAAGAGTCTTTCGCCAGGGTATTAAGTACCGCACGAACACCATGGGTACTACTGGTTAGCGAATAAGAAAACCCGGGCAGAGAAGCAACTAAATTTGGAAAACCATTTTCATCCTTTGTGCCCTTGCCACCAGTCTGAATGCCAGCACCACTATAAGTACTATCAACCTTTCCACTAAAAGCCCACTCCAAACCATAAGCTAAAGAGTCGTTAAGCGTAACCTCGATAATACTAGCTTCCACCATAATCTGGGTCGGTGCAATATCCAGTTTTTTCAGGGCCTTTTCAATCTTTCGGTACTCAGCGCTAGTCGAGTAAATCAGCAGGGCATTATTGTCTTCATCGGCCACCACCTTAACGTCGCCTTCTAAGAAAACTGACGAAGAGCCTCCCGAATTAGGTTTGGCGCTATTTCTTTTGTTTGAGCTTTTCTTACCATCAGCGCTAACGCTCTCTTTATTTAACCCCGGGGAAACACCGGAAGTACCGGTTCTACGACTGCCGCCGCTACCAAACAGCTGGCCCAGCAAACCGGATAACTGCTCGGCCGTGCCATTTTGCACTGGGTAAACAAATAACTGGCGCTCGGCACCGCTATCGGGAAGCTTATCAAGGCGATCAATCCAAGTTCTCACGCGCTCAAGTAGTGCTTTACGAGGGCTAACCACCATAATGGCCCCCAAACGCTCCAGTGGAATTATCTTCACCAGTTGGGAAGCCTGGCCCTTGCCAAACTCACCCGTGCTTGCAATTACCTGGCCGACAGCCTCTTGAATTTCATCAACTTCGGCATGCTCAAGTGGGAAAACACCTACCGACATACCTTTAAGGGCATCGATATCAAACGACTCGATAATCTCCAACCAACCACGCATCTGCACCCGGGTACCGGCCAAGATCAACATGTTTCGAGCCGTATCGATGCGCACAAAGGAGCCATCGGTAGCCACCGGCTTTAAAATATCCGCCATTTCAGTAGCGCCGATATACTGCAGGGGAACAATGGTATTGGAAAAGCCCATGCCAGTGCTGTTCATACTCTCAAACTGCGGCACCATGGCCAGCAAAGATTTGGAGGGCGAAACAAAAAAACGGTCGTTGGGGTCGCGCACCATCAGTACGCCGTTGGCTTGGAGTAGGGATTCCAACACTTCGAGCAGCTGATCACGCGGGATCGGGCTGCGGGTACGCAGGGTGATCTTGCCCTTGATTGGGTGCTCGATGACATAGTCGAGCTTTAGGGTATCGCCCAAGATGGCGTGCACCACATCGCCCAGAGGGGCCTCTTCAAAATTCATCTGCACCGCATCGCCATCGATACGCAAGGCTTTGCGCGCCTTGGGCGCCTTGTACAAGCGATCGTCACCCGGGTAAATAGTCGCCTCAGCGTCTTTTAGCTGGTCGTCCTTTACCTCCACATTGGGGGCGTCGGGGGCTTGGTAGGGCTCGTCAGATTTTAAAATACGGTCGAAATAAAACGGGCTCTTCTTTTCTTCTGTGTTGGCGCAGCCAGTCAGGGCTATTGCGGCCGCCAGCAATGTAAGTCGTTTTTTCATAGTGTTGTGTATTCCACTGACACGAGCTAAACCAAGAATCGGTCAAAAATTAAACTACTGCCAAGCTCAACCTTAACGGCCGGCCACGTTTAACAAAGTGTAGGTGAGGCAGCGATATAAGGGGCGGGATTATACCTCAAATGCACCCTTTAAGTGACACCCCCGAATAACGGGCATCACGCTTTGGTTACACTTAGGTGTTTTTTGCGACAAAAGTTCAGCCAACAGGCGGCCAGTGGCCGCCTTGGCAGGCCAAGTGGTTACCGGTCTTTGCGCTTTACCAGCCGGAAAAGCGCGCTAGCAATGGGCCGGGTAGGCGCGCCATCAACCAGCTGACGACGTTCCAAGGCCAAGCGGGGATACAGCTCACGGCTACGCCTTTTTCGATCGCATCCACCAGCGCCTTGCCGCCGGTTTCTAAATCCACTAAAAACGGCCGGCTGGCCATATCTTGGTTGATAGCGGTATCGATATAGCCGGGCTTTAACAGGGTAATCTGGATATTTTCGTTGCGGGTTTCCAGGCGCAAGCTGTCCATATACACGCCCAGCGCCGCCTTCGAGGCGCTGTAGCTGCCAGCACCGGGCAGGCCTCGGTCACCGGCGACCGAGCCAATCGCCACCATGCGACCGCGCCCCTGCCGGCGCAGCAGGGCTACGCCATGGTGCACTGTGGCCATGGCGCCAATCACATTGATCTCTATGGTCTCTCGGGTGGCGGCAAATGCGCCTTCGCCTACCCCAGCAGTGTCAGCCATACCGGCGTTGGCAACAATAATATCCAAACCACCCAGGCACTCGGCCGCTTCGCCTAACACATGCTGCTGAGCGCCATCGTCTTTTACATCCAGCGACCACAGCTCTATTTGCACATTGTGACTTGTAAGCTGCTCTTTTAGAGCTTCCAACCTATCCATACGGCGGGCCGCCAGGCCCAAGTTGTAGCCGCGTTGGGCAAATTCAATTGCCATTTGCATACCCAGGCCCGATGAGGCTCCAGTGATAAATACTGATTTCATGGCTACACGGTTTCCTCTAGTGTGGGCACCGGGTCGCCTCGGGTACAGGCACGGCTAAACTCGGCCATTTCATGCAGGGCCAGATCGGCCTCGGGCATCATTGGATAAAGCACCGGCCAAACATGGGGCTGGTCTTCCCACACATGCAGCTCGGCGTCCACACCGGCTTCTCGGGCCTTGGCGAAAAAGCGCAGCGAGTCGTCTTCTAAAACCTCGGTATTGCCCACATAAATTCGGGTTTTGGGGAAGCCGCTTAAATCGCCATAAAGTGGGGAAATCTCTGGGGTATCCAGGGCTAACTCACCCCCATATAAATGGCCAAAACCGCGAATCATATTGCCGGTAAAGAATGCGCAGGCGTCATTGTTGGCATCCAAACTGGCGCCAGTACCAATCAGATCGGTAAAAGGTGAAAGCAATAACAGGCCCGATGGCATTGGCCGCCCCAAGCTTTTTAAGCGCAGCATCAGCGCACTGCTCAGGCCGCCCCCAGCGGAGTCACCCGCCACCACTATCTTCTCGGGGCTTATGCCCTGTTGCAACAACCAATCGTAGGCGGCCAAGGCATCGTCTACCGCAGCGGGATAGGGGTGCTCGGGCGCCAGGCGATAGTCCACACTAAACAGTCTGGCCTGGGCCAGCTCGGCCCAGCGGCGGGTCATATTGGTATGGGTACTGACATCACAAAACACATAGCCACCGCCGTGCAGGTACAAGATAGTGTGGTCGTTGTTACCCGCGGTGGGCCATTGCCACTGACCTTTGAGGTCGGGTAGGCCCTCACGAGCGATGCTGACATCCTCAGTGGAGACCTTGGGCATTTTGCGCACTATTATCATTTTGCCCTGGCCGGCCCGCACTTCGGCCACATCCACATCCCCATTTTCGGCGGCGGCGGCGTATTTGTTTTTAAACTTACGGCGGATCAGCCAGCTGGTAAAACGCGAGCGCAGCGAGGGCTTTTGCAGGCGCGCAATCACATCGCCAGGGTTGTAGCCAGCGCCGGCCCCATCGTCTTCGCGCTTAAGAATATAACCCAATACCTTGGGGTAAGAAGCGGGTATCAAGCGTTGAATAAAAGACAGCAGCTTGGCATCGTTGCCCACCAATATGCGCGGCTTGCGTTTACGCACACCGGCCAGAATAATGTCGGCGGCCTTCGCCGGCGGCATCACCAGGCCTTTTTCGTGCACTCGCTTAAGCATCTGCTCGCGGCTTTCTGCGCCCTCATCGAACTCGGCGCTTTTGGCAATATTGGTATTGATACCACCCGGGTGAACACTGGCAACATGCACCCCAAACTGGGCGAACTCCTGGCGAATACTCTCGCTAAAGCCGCGCACACCAAATTTACTGGCACAGTAGTGGCTGTTGCCGGGCACGCCAATCAAGCCGAATACACTGGAAATATTGACGAAGCTGCCCTGGCGCAGTTTTACCTGGGACAGAAATGCCCGAGTGCCATAGACCACACCCCAAAAATTGACATCCATTACACTGGCAAACGCCTCGGAGCTGGTGTGCTCAAAGCGACCCATGCGGGCGATACCGGCGTTGTTAAACACCAAATCGGCCATGCCGATCTCAGTCTTTACCCGCTCGGCAAAAGCCCCCCAAGCGGACTCGTCCACCACATCGAAGGTTTGCTGGTAGATTTGTGGAGCCCCAGCGGCTTTGGCTTCTTCGGCTACTGCCGCCAGCGTCTCTGGGTTGATATCGGCCAGGGCCAGGGAGGCACCCTCTTTGGCCAGGGCCAGGGCCAGGGCTCTGCCAATACCCGAGCCGGCTCCGGTAATAACCGCCAGGCGGGATTTAAAACTGATCATCGCGCGTCCTCATTTAATTATTTAAGGACTTTATACCGAATTATGGCGCCGCTGTTTAGGTCGAAACATGACAATTGACGCCTAGGGTACTGAGCCAGGTTTAAGTGGCCAGGTGGCAGCGGTTGCGGCCGTCGCTTTTGGCCTGGTACAGAGCCTTGTCGGCCCGCGCAAATAGCTCTTCTACACCCTGCCCCGGTGCCAGAGCCGCCAGACCCATGGAGACCGTCAGCTGTACCGGCTCATCCTTAAAGCGCAGCGGCGCTTTGGCAATCAACTCGCGGATTTGATTGAGCAGACCCAAAGCCCCTTCGCTTTCTGTATCGGGCAGCAAAATCACAAATTCTTCACCGCCATAGCGACCAATAAAATCGACGCTGCGCAAGCGCTGACTGATGGCCCTGGCGATTAACTTAAGCACCCGGTCACCCACCTGGTGGCCATAGTTATCGTTAAATTGCTTAAAGTGATCCACATCGCACACCGCCAATACCAAATTCTGACCATAGCGACGGCAGCGCTCCAGCTCTAAATGGGCGCGCTGGTTATAGGCCTCTCGGTTGGGTAGGCCGGTCAGGGCATCGGTGTGGGCCTGGGCCTGAGCCTCGGCCAAATCGGCCTGGGTCTGGGCGGCTTCTGCCTCCATGGTTTGCAACTGTTGCTGTAACTGCTCTAACTGCTGCTGCAGTTCACCGCCTTCATTGGCCTGGCGATGCTCACCTAAGGCCGCGCGAATACCACTGAGCTGCCGCCCCAACTGCTGCTGTAACTGCTCTACACTGCTGGCATCCGTTACCGCCTGCTCCATTACTTGCAGCTCTGTATCCATTTGTTGGTACAGTACCTGATTGGACTCGCAGCGCTGGGCTTCACTGGCGCTGACCAGGCCCAGGGCTTCTTCAATAGCGTTTAACTCAGCGTTAACGCCCAGCAGGTATTGCTGAAAATTATTTTCCGCGGCCCAAAATGCCTGCAGAATAAGATCCCTTATATCTTCTAGGGTTGGCACCAACTCGTACCAATTGAGACCCCGCGCAATTCGGTTTTGAGCCCGCACCGCCTTGGCCGCTACGCAGGGCTCGGGCTCTAGGTTCTGCAGTAAATCGGTTAACACCCGGGTGATATGGTTGGAGATACGGCTAAAGGCCGGCTCGTGTCTGGGCCTGTCAAAATTAGCCTCTAGCTCATTATTAAGCTCGGCGCGACTTAAAAACTGGCCCTCCAGCTCTGTCGGGGCCTCTGTCCGGGCCGGCTCTGCTCCAATTGCATCAGCACCTAGCTCTATTGGCTCCGGAGTTTCAAGCTCAACTGCCTGTAACTCGGCAGCTTGCTGGGGCTCTGGCAGGCTTGCCTCGGCTTCTGCAGCGTCCGCTAGCGGCTCTGCTAGGGTTCGCTTATTGCGCAATTTATCCCAAAAGCCGCTGGGGTCGCTGGAAACACTGGCGATAACCTTGCCCTGTAGCTGGGCCAACTCGTCCAGCATGGCCGCATACTGGTGCTGCAGCTCCACCCGCTTTTTTAGGCTTTTACGAAATTGCTTAAGGCCCTTTTCCGCTTGCTTATCGCGACTGATTGATTGCAGCTGCTCGCTGATTTCGATCAGTGATCGCAAGCTATTGGCACTGCGTTGATCGCGGCGCCCATCAAACGCCAACACGCTGTCTTCCAAGCGTTTGACCAGGGGGTTTAGGGGCTTGGGTTCACTGGCGCGCAACTGGCGGCGCAACTCATCAAGGCGTTTATCCAGCTCTTCATCCAGGCCGCCAGCCGCCACACTGAGGCGGCTGAGAGCCCGCTTAAGTGTCTCTTGTTGGTCACTAAAGCGCTGCTCAGCCCGCTCCTGGCGGTCGAGAAGATCAAGGTATTTTTCTTTATAGTCCTGCTGGCTGCTACCCATGGCCCGCGCCTTTACCGAATTAGTCGATTAAGTGTAGCGGCAATTGGACTAAAAAGATGAGCAAGGGGCCCAAGGGCCCCTTGTAGACGGGATTACTTAGGGGCTTTCTCGGCGCGAATCTGTGCAACCAGAAAGTTGGCGACCTTGAGCATGTTTTCGTGGCTACCCGCCTGGCGAGAGCTGATACGGTAGCGACCATCAACCACGATTTCGGGGGTGCCGCTGACCTTGGCACCGCGGGCGCGGGCATTGGCCATGCGCACCTGGGTGTTAATGCCAAAGGAGTTTACCACTTTGTTAAATTTCTCGGCGGGTACGCCAGCGGCCTCAAACACCTTGGCCAGCTCGGCTTCATCGCCCAGGTTTTTACGCTCGGTAAAAATACCCTCAAAAATGGGCTCGTGAACCTTATCCAGTACTTTTAAAGCTTTACCGATATAGTAAGCCTTAGCCAAAACCACCTGGCCATAGGCGCGGTGACCGGGCTCTACCAGCTGCCAGGCAACCGGGGTTTGCACAACCTCGACATCGTCGGCCAGGGTTTTCTTCCACTTTTTCATCAGCGGCTCAAATTTAAAGCAATGGCCACAACCGTAGGAGAAGAACTCTTCCACCTGGATTTTATCGGAACCGGTCTTTAGCGGTACTTCCAACTCACTATAGTGTTTACCCGACTCAAAGGGTTGCTCTGCTTGAGCACAGGCAGTTAAAGAGATAGCGGAAAACAGCACCGCAATAAAAGCCGTTATGGCGCGCATGGTTAATCTCCATCAGGTTTTCGAGAAGGCTTTGACAGCCCAGATTATTCTAGTTCCAAGCTCTGAATACAAACTGAAACGCCAATCGCCTAAAACTAGCACTAGTTCCAAGCTAAAAGCAAAAAAATAGCGATTAACTGAGTGCCAACCAGGCTCGGCAGGATGTCGAAGCGCAACGTAGCCATAAAATGATCATGAATGATCATTTTATGGCCGTAGGTAAAAAGATATTAGTTGAGGCCGGCGATGTAGTTGGCAACCGCCTTGATCTCAGCATCGGTCATATACTGAGCAACGCCGCGCATAATTTTGGTGTCGCCATCGTTGGTGCGATCGCCATTGCGGAAGGCTTTTAGCTGCTTCTCAATATAGTCGGCGTGCTGGCCACTTAAGCGAGGGTAGCCGGCAGGGGCATTACCCTGGCCGCGAGGCGAGTGGCAACCGCTGCAAGCCGGGGTGCCAGCTGCGTTGTTACCGGCGCGGTAAACCTTGGCTCCCAGGGCAATGGGGTCCTCAGAATTTAAGCCGGACTGAAGCTGTATATCAATCTTCTTGGCACCGGCCAACTGCATGGCTTTGGCGGAGTAGAAGGCAGCAATATCGGCCAAGTCTTGGTCGTTCATGGCAACCAACATGCCGGTCATTTCAGGCACGTTGCGGGCGCCAGATTTAATATCTTGCATCTGCTTGAGCAGGTATTTCTCACCCAGGTTAGCCAGTTTGGGGAAGGTGGCTACGGCGCTGTTGCCATCTTGACCGTGGCAGGCGGCACACACAAGGGTTTTACCCTCGCCGGCAGCGGCATCACCGGCTGCAATAGCAGCGGGGGCTGTGGCTAGGGCGGCAATGGATACTAAGGCGTATTTGGCGAAATTCTTCATTGGCTAATCCGTAATCCGGTGATGGCGTCGCTGGGGCGACAAAAACTATATACCCTGGGGCCGCACCCCGGCGCGGCCTCTTATGTGGGCCGGCTACTCGTGGGGGCTACCCAGTATTTGGCTAGGCAAACTTGCGCGCTCGCCCTCCCATAAATGGTTGGGACAGGCTACAATGCGCGGCCTCGCTTAGGCCAAAGCCGCGACATTATATACAGAAGTTACCGATAACACACTAATTGGACAGGGTTTTACCCTGAAGATGCGCCATAGAATGGGCCAGATCAACTACAGCACCGCCAAATTTACCCAAAGCGCCCCCAGCCTGGCCCAGTGCCCGGCGGATACCGGCGCCGAAGTCGCCTTTGCGGGCCGCTCCAACGCCGGTAAATCCAGCGCCATCAATACCCTGTGCCAGAACCATAAATTGGCCCGCACCAGTAAAACCCCCGGCCGCACCCAGTTAATTAACTTCTTTGCCCTAAGCGAAGACCAACGCCTGGTGGACCTGCCCGGTTACGGCTTTGCCAAGGTGCCCCTGGCGATGAAAAAGCAGTGGCAAAAGCACCTGTCACAATACCTGGCCGAGCGCGTCTGCCTAAAAGGCATGGTATTAATGATGGATATTCGCCACCCGCTGCAAGAGTTTGACACCATGATGTTGAACTGGGCCATAGAGCGGGAGATGTTTGTCCATATTTTGCTCACCAAGGCCGATAAACTAAAGAAGGGCCCGGCCCAATCCACCCTGTTAAAGCTGCGTAAACACCTAGAGGCGGCCGAGGTCGATGACTTGGTTAGCGCACAATTGTTCTCCTCGCTCAAACACAGCGGTATTAAAGAGCTGGAAAAAGTGCTCGATGGCTGGCTGGCCCTGCCCCAGACAAGCGACACGAACAGCGGCAATTGAGCCCTTTGCAGGCCATTTCAAGCCCCCCCCCACTATTCACGGTGAAAAGACTTCGCCATAGTGATTGCTTATTTGCATTTCTTAACGATTGCGTTAATCTGACAACAACGCCCAAAAACTAATAACTAGGCGTTAAATCCAAAGCATCGAATCCGCATTACGGCCTTCTTTTGGCTGATTGCTACTCAAATAACCATAAAAAATAAGTTGCAACAGAGGATGTCACTATGACACAACACCCCAGACCAACCCTGTTGGCTGCTGCCATTGCTATGGCCGTCGCTGCCCCAAGTTTCGCCCAAAACACCGTCGAGCTGGAAGAGGTCGTGGTTTACGCCCAGAAGCGTGAGCAGTCGATTTTGGAAGTGCCGGTATCCGTCTCCAGCTACGGCGCCGAGGCACTGGACCAGGCCAAAGTGCGAGATATGAACGATCTGACCCAGATCGCCCCCTCGGTCAGTATCGATAACTCCACCGGCGCCTCGGATACCTCTATTTATATTCGCGGCATGGGCACCTCGGGCAACAACGCGGGGTTTGAACAGTCTGTGGGTATTTTTATCGATGGCGTCTACCGCGGCCGCCCCGGTTCGGCCATGAACGACTATGTGGATGTTGAAGGCATCGAAGTGCTAAAAGGCCCCCAGGGCACCCTGTTCGGGCGCAACACCTCGGCCGGTGTGGTCAGTGTGCGCACCGCCGCCCCCTCCCATGAAGCCGGCGGCACCGCCGAGGTCAGCATCGGCAACTACGGCTTTAAACAAGTGCGCGCCTCGGTGACAGGCCCCCTGATAGAAGACAAGCTGGCCGGCCGCCTGTCTGGCTCCTGGCATGAGCGCGACGGTTTTATGGAAAACCCCTTCACCGGTGCAGAGGCCCAGGACCGCGACCGCTACAGTTTGCGCGGCCAGTTATTGTGGGATCTAAACGACGATGCCACCCTGCGCATTATCGCCGACAAGTCTCACTCGGATGAATCTTGCTGCGCTGCCACCCCGCTGCTCTACGGCCCGGCCCAAGCCGCCATCGATTTAGTCGACGGCCCCAAGTTCTCGCGCCTGCCCGCAAACCTTTACCCCTACAGCGGCCTGCCCAACTCCCAGCTGCGCGATGTATTTGATCGCAAATATGCCGCCAATGTGCCCTACCTGGATAAAATTGACGATTGGGGCATCTCCGCCGAATTGAATTGGGACTTTGGTGAAACCGCCCTGACCGTGATCGCCTCCAGCCGCAACTTTGAGAACTTCCAGCAGCTGGACGCGGACCACAACTCTGCCGATATCCTGACCCGTATCCAAAACTTCGATAACGATGAGAAGAGCCTGGAGATTCGCTGGGCCTCCACCGGAGCCAATACCATCGACTGGACCGTGGGTGCCTATTTCTTCGACCAAACTATCGATTTCTCCTCGCCCTTGCCCTTTGGTGAAGACCTGCGCGAGTACGCCGATACCCTGGCCCGCCAGCTGAGCGCCACCCCAGGCAACCCGGCCGGGGTGCCGCTGGTATCCGTAGTCGAGCTGGGCCAGGCCCTGTTTGGCAATGTACCGCTGAATAAAATTGGCGATTACTATTTCGGCTCCGAGGGTGACGGCGGCGCCTCCAACGATTACAGCGCGGAAAGCATGGCCTTTTTTGGCCAGGCCACCTGGAATATCAACGAAGACTTAAGCCTGACTTTAGGTTTGCGTTACTCGGATGAAGAAAAAGATGCACTCTACACCTCCCAGCATGTTAACCCCTTCGCCGAACTGCCGCTTGAAGAAGTGCGCGATGCGATGATCGCCGCTGGTATATTCGGTGCCCAAGGCCTGCAGGCGGGCGTTACCCCAGAGATGGCGCGCGGTGCGGTCGCACAGGCGCTGGCCGCCGCTGCCGCCGGCATACCACAAGCGGTAAGCGATATTCAGGCTGCCACCACAGCGGCCTACGGCATCCGCCAGAACCTGCAATTGGTGGTGCCCTGGGATGACTTTAACGCTGACTACGCCGATGACAATATCTCCGGTACTATCAGCCTCAACTACCAGTTTAGCGAAGACATGAGCGGCTACGCCCGCTTTGCCCGGGGCTATAAATCCGGTGGCTTAAATATGGACCGCGCCGCGCCCCTGACCACCCCAGGCAATCACGTGGTCAGCGACCCGAGCATTGTGGTATTTAAACCCGAGCTGGTGGATACCTTTGAGCTGGGCATGAAGTCACGGCTGTTGGACAACCGCCTCAACCTCAATGCCGCGGTGTTCTTGCAAGAGCTGGAGGACTACCAGTTCCAGAGCTTTACCAGTACCGGCTTTGTGGTGCGCAACGCCGCCAAGACCGAGGGTAAAGGTATCGAGCTGGACTTTGCCTTTAAGCCCAGCGCCAACTGGTTTATCAGCGGCGGTGTGGTATGGCAGGATGTGAACTACGACGAGTTCCCAGACGGCCCCAACACCATTGCCCAAATTCTGGCCCAGGCCCCGGCCAACAGTAATGATCTGTCGGGCCAGCGGGTGGTGCAGTCGTCTGAGCTGAGCGCCTCATTGATGGTGGCCTACAGCCAGCCCATTAACGACGAGCTGGAGTTTAACGCCAACGTCAGCGGCAACTACCGCAGCGACTTCTTCCGCCAGTCTTCCAACGAGCCCT
>JAOXRV010000668.1 GCA_025800435.1 Cellvibrionaceae bacterium
GGCTTTGGCTTTGGCTTTGGCTTTGGCTTTGGCTTTGGCTTTGGCTTTGGGCCTGGCCTGGCAAAAGCAGTGCCAGCATACAACAATAAAGCAGTGCGCTTAGGCTGGTGTTGTTTTTGCTATTTGGTTTGGTCTTTGGGCTCGACATATACTATTGGGGTCCTTGTCGCTTTTTTTCCTTAGTAGCCACCGTACCCAGTCAATCCGGCCCTGTCAATCTGGCCGGCAGCGCCGGCCTGCTTTGGCGTACTAATCGAGCAGTAAGGCTGGGCACAGGGCCCGTAGTTTGCCGTTGTCGATCAATTTGGCGGCACGCTCTATGTCCGGTGCAAAATAGCGGTCCTTATCGTAAAAGGGCACCTGGGCGCGCAGTTCGGCTTTGGCTTGTTCCAATACTTTGGCGCTTTTTAAGGGCGCGCGAAAATCCAGGCCCTGGCAGGCGGCCAAAAATTCTACCGCTAAAATACCACAGCAGTTCTCGGCCATATCCTGCAGGCGGCGGGCGGCGAAGGTGGCCATGGAGACGTGGTCTTCCTGGTTGGCCGAGGTCGGCAGGCTGTCGACCGAGGCCGGGTGGGCCAGGGTTTTATTTTCGCTGGCCAGTGCCGCCGAGGTAACCTGGGCAATCATAAAGCCCGAGTTAACCCCGCCGTTATCGACCAAAAACGGTGGCAGGCCGCTGAGTTTAGAATCGATTAGCAAGGCCATGCGGCGCTCGGAGAGAGCGCCAATCTCGGCGATGGCAATGGCCAGATTGTCGGCGGCCATGGCAATGGGCTCGGCGTGAAAATTACCGCCGGAAATAATATCGTCTTGCTCGGCAAACACCAGTGGGTTATCGGTAACGCCGTTGCTCTCGGTTAAAATAATCTCCGCGGCATTGCGCAGCTGTTGCAAACAGGCGCCCATAACCTGGGGCTGGCAGCGCAGTGAATAGGGGTCTTGTACCTTATCGCAATCTTTGTGGCTGGCTTCAATTTGGGAGTGATCCAACAGCTTGCGGTAGGCACTGGCCATATCGATTTGGCTTTGGTGGCCGCGCACCTGATGAATGCGATCGTCAAAGGGACGACGCGAGCCCTGGGCCGCATCCACACACAGGGCGCCAATCACGGTACCGGCAATTAGCAGGTTTTCGGCGGCAAATAAACCTTGTAAGGCCAGCGCGGTAGAGGCTTGGGTGCCATTGAGCAGGGCCAACCCTTCTTTGGGGGCCAGTACCACTGGCTTAAGCCCGGCCAGCTCCAGCGCAACCTTGGCGGAGATAACTTCCCCCTGATACAGGGCCTGGCCTTCACCCAGCAGTACACAACTCATATGCGCCAGCGGCGCCAAGTCACCCGAGGCACCGACCGAGCCCTTGATAGGAATGCAGGGGTAAATCTCTTTATTCAGCAGTGTAATTAAGGCGTCGATAACGTCTAGGCGAATACCGGAAAAGCCCCGGGCCAGTGAATTAATTTTTAATACCATCAATAGCCGCACCGTGGCCGGGCTCATAAAGTCGCCGATACCCGCCGCGTGGGAAAGTACAATGCTGCGTTGTAAATCTTCCAGCTCGTGATGTTCGATGCGGGTATTGGCCAGCAGGCCAAAACCGGTATTAATACCGTAGACTACGCGGCCCTCGTCAATAACCGCGGCAACGGTTTTAGCCGAGGCGTGAATGCCCGGGTGGCAGCTTGGCTCCAGCGCGATTTGGTGGGGCGCCAATTCCAGCGCGCGCAGTTGCGCCAGGCTTAGCTGGCCGGCTGTGATGGTTAAGGTCTGCATAGTTACCGCTCTTAAAAGTCGCTGTCGATCATGGGTAGATTAAGGTTATGTTGCCGGGCACAGTTGACGGCAATATCGTAGCCCGCATCGGCGTGGCGCATTACCCCGGTGGCGGGGTCGTTCCACAGCACTCGGCCCAGGCGCTGGCCGGCGGCGTCGCTGCCATCGGCCACAATCACCACCCCGGCGTGTTGGCTAAAGCCCATGCCCACGCCGCCGCCGTGATGCAGACTCACCCAGCTGGCGCCACCGGCGGTGCTGAGCAGGGCGTTTAGCAGCGGCCAATCGGATACCGCGTCGGAGCCGTCGGCCATGGCTTCGGTTTCGCGGTTGGGCGAGGCCACCGAGCCCG
>JAOXRV010000690.1 GCA_025800435.1 Cellvibrionaceae bacterium
CTGTGCTGCGCTCTGGCGAGCCGGTCGCTGATGCGGTGATTTCGCTAGCCAATGCGGGGGCCGATGCCATTTTATTTAATTGCTGCCAGCCAGAGGTGATCGCCGATGCAATTCGCACCGCGGCCACCGTGCTAAAAGCCATCGATAAGCCCATTCAGCTAGGAGCCTACGCAAACGCCTTTGCACCTGCGCCGCAGGCATTGGATGCAAATAACGATCTTAATGCGATGCGCGCCGACATTACCCCTGAGGCACATTTGGCTTGGGTACGTGAGTGGCAGCAGTTAGGTGCCACTTTGATTGGTGGGTGTTGTGGTATTGGCCCAGAGCACATCGCTGCCATAGCCAAGGATCAAGCAGCCAGCTAACAGCCGATATAGCTGGCTGTTGGGGGCTACTGAGTCGCTGCTTGGGCAAACTTAGCCAACGCACCCGAGACCTTTTTCAGTACAGCATCACAGCCAGCAATACTGTGGCGGCTTTTTAGGTAACTCGGTTCGTTGTAGCTAAACCAAACATCGCCCTGCTCATCTTCCCAAATTAAGGCTTTTTGCGGCAAATCCAACGCGACTTGCTGTTCGCACTGCATCAAGGGCGTTCCCACTTTTGGGTTGCCAAAGATCACAACCTGCGTATCACGTAGTGAAAGGCCCGCTTTTTGTGCCCCGGCTTGATGGTCAATGACAGTGAATAACGTCATGCCTTTCGCTGCCAGTATCTGCTCAAAACGCTGGGTCGTTTCAGCAACACTGTGCATACTTTTTACGGATGTCACGCCAGCACTATTGTCCGCCTGTACGGCAGTCGTGGTACACACTGCCAAGCAGAGCGCCATGAATTTTGTTCGCATACCTGATCTCCTTGTGTTGTCGTTATCAATTGAACGATCAGTGACCAGTATGCGAGCCATTTATCACGTTTAAATCACGAAACA
>JAOXRV010000710.1 GCA_025800435.1 Cellvibrionaceae bacterium
CCTGGCCGTTGCTAAACACGGAAGTATAGAGAAAATACGGGGCCTGATCTACGTGGCCTTCGGAAACCATTGTCGGGATTCCTGTGCGCTGGTAGCGGTTTTCCTGTGCTTGGTACACCCGCTCAGCGAGAATTTGGCCTTCGCTTGTCAATCCCATTTCGAGTGCTTGTAAGAGAAATGGTTCGCTTAATATCGGGGTGAGCGCGCCGAATTGTTTTGCGCGCCTCTGGTCGATTGGCAACGCTGTTCCTGCGATATCATGCCAGGCGAGAATGGATTTAGCGCTGGCAGCATCCAGAACGTCTAATCCCCAGAGAGCCGCGGCTCGAGCGCCATATTGTTCATACCCTAAC
Source organism: Cellvibrionaceae bacterium (assembly GCA_025800435.1). Lineage (GTDB taxonomy): Bacteria > Pseudomonadota > Gammaproteobacteria > Pseudomonadales > Cellvibrionaceae > Pseudoteredinibacter. Next base: position 354 of record JAOXRV010000710.1, read on the forward strand.
CGACCTTCTTGAGTGAGATAATGGCCTTTAACATTGTGCTGAGCACCATATAACCGCCCATCTTTTGCCATGGCATGTAGATCCCAGCGGGCAAGTGTTTGGCGTAATCTAGGTCCATAAGCTGGATGATGTAGTTCTAGGACGCGCAGTGCGGATAACAGGCGTGAGACGTCTAATGCGGACCAGCCTATGCCACCTGGGGTTAGGTTGTTTTCGTAATCCACCATGCGCAGGGTTTGGGTATTGTATACCTTGTTGGGCAGCTGCCCGTTATATAGCTCAAGCCGACTCATTGTATTTAGGAATTTGTCGACACGCTGTATAAAATTGACCGGTTCAATCAGGCCGATATCTTCTGCAGCGATAAGAGCCAGCAGGTAGGATCCCTGATCCCATAGCGTGCCCGAGGGAAAGCCGGCGACTGCGTCAACGAGGCCAGTTTCAGGTCGGTAGTTGTTTTCAAAATATCGCCAAGCCACGGTGGCAGATTTTTTGTCCTGCGCTGT
>JAOXRV010000717.1 GCA_025800435.1 Cellvibrionaceae bacterium
GCAGCGCAATTACAGCCGTGCGGTCAGCTCCCAGCGCTGCGTGCGCGCCGGCGGCAAGCACAATGACCTGGAAAACGTCGGTTACACCGCCCGCCACCACACCTTTTTTGAAATGCTGGGCAATTTTAGTTTTGGCGATTACTTTAAGCGCGAGGCGATCAGCTTTGCCTGGGAATTTTTAACCAGCAGCGAATGGCTGGGCATCGACAAGCAAAAGCTGATGGTCACTGTCTATCAAGAGGATGATGAGGCCTACGATATCTGGCATCAACAGATGGGTGTGCCGGCCGAGAAAATCGTCCGCATTGGTGATAAGGGTGGCCGCTACCAATCCGATAATTTCTGGTCCATGGGCGATACCGGCCCCTGCGGCCCCTGTACTGAAATTTTTTACGACCACGGCGAGCAGATCTGGGGTGGCCCGCCGGGCAGCCCAGAGGAAGATGGCGACCGCTTTATCGAAATCTGGAACGTGGTGTTTATGCAATTTAACCGCAGCGCCGATGGTGATATGGCGCCCCTGCCTAAGCCCTCGGTGGATACCGGCATGGGCCTGGAGCGTATCGCTGCGGTTATGCAAAATGTGCACAGCAACTACGAAATAGACCTGTTTCAATACCTGTTAAAGGCCGCCGCCAAAGCCACCGGCTGCGAGGATTTGGAGAATAAATCCCTGCGCGTGATTGCCGACCATATTCGCTCCTGCGCGTTTTTAATTACTGACGGGGTAATCCCTTCCAACGAGGGTCGCGGCTATGTATTGCGCCGGATTGTGCGCCGAGCCATTCGCCACGGCCACAAGCTGGGGCAAAAAGCTGCCTTCTTCCACACCCTGGTTCAGGCCCTGGCCGATCAAATGGGCGCCGCCTACCCGGAGCTGATTAAACTGCAAGCTCAAATTGAAAAAGTGCTGCTGGCCGAAGAGCAGCAGTTTGAAAAAACTCTCGATAAAGGCATGGCGGTATTAGAGCAGGAGCTGGCTCAGTTAAGTGGCAAAGAGCTGCCCGGTAGTCTGGTGTTTACCCTCTACGATACCTACGGCTTCCCAATTGATTTAACCAACGATATTGCCCGCGAGCGCGAGCTTAGTATCGATCTGGATGGCTACGAAAAACTGATGGAGCAGCAGCGCCAGCGCGCCCGCGCCGCCGGCAGTTTTAAAATTGATTACAACGATAACTTTAGCATTGACGGCGATACCGAGTTTACCGGCTACACCGAACTTGGCGGCCAATCCCAGGTGCGCGCCCTGTTTAAAGATGGCGAGGCGGTTGAGTGCCTGGCGCAGGGTGAGCAAGGCGTGGTGGTAATGGCCCAAACCCCTTTCTACGCAGAATCCGGTGGTCAAGTTGGCGATACCGGCAGCCTGCAGGGCCCCAGCGGCAGCATGGCGGTATTGGATTGTGCTAAGCAGGGCGCTAACCACCTGCATGTGGGTAAGGTAGAGCAGGGCGAAATTAAACTGGGCGATACGCTCAGCGCCAGTGTCGATAGCGATGCCCGCCAAGCTACCGCCTTAAATCACTCGGCCACCCACTTATTGCACGCGGCCCTGCGCCAGGTGCTGGGCGACCATGTTACCCAGAAGGGCTCGCTGGTGGATGCGGAGCGTTTGCGTTTTGACTTCTCTCACTTTGAGGCGGTTAGTGCTGAGCAGCTGCGCACCATTGAGACCATGGTTAACGAGCAGATTCGCGCCAATACCGAGGTGGTAACCGAGGTTTGTGATATGGAGACCGCCAAGGCCAAGGGCGCCATGGCACTGTTTGGTGAAAAGTACGGCGACAGTGTGCGGGTACTGAGTATGGGCAGTGATAACTTCTCGGTGGAGCTGTGTGGCGGTACTCACGTTGAGCGCACCGGTGATATCGGCCTGCTGCGCATTAGCTCCGAGTCAGGCATTGCCGCCGGTGTGCGCCGTATCGAAGCGTTGACCGGCAGCCATGCCCTGGCCCTGGTGGATGCCCAGCAGGACCAGCTAAATAGCGCCGCCAGCCTGCTAAAAGCCAAGCCCCAAGATTTGCAAGACAAGTTGCAAGCCCTGATGGAGCAAAACAAGCAGCTGGAAAAAGAGCTGAAAACTGCCAAAACCAAGCTGGCCCAGGCCAGCAGTGGTGATTTGCTGGGCCAGGCCCGGGATATTAACGGGGTTAAGGTGCTGGCCGTTAAGCTGGGCGATGTAGACTCCAAAGCACTGCGCGATGCGGCCGACCAGTTTAAAAACAAGCTGGGCCAGGCGGTGCTGATGCTGGCGGTAGAGCAGGGCGGTAAGATCTCCCTGGTAGCAGCTGTCAGTAAAGAATTGACCGCTCGCTATAAAGCGGGCGATTTAATGAAACATGTGGCAGCCCAAGTGGGTGGCAAGGGCGGCGGTCGCCCAGATATGGCCCAGGGCGGCGGCGACCAGCCCGAGAACTTAGAGGCGGCGCTGGAGTCAGTATATACCTGGGTAGAAACTCAGGGCTAATACCTCTGTTTAACTTATGCCAATCTGGTAGGCGGGCAAATTGGTTAACTTTTGCCATTTTTTAGTGTCTAATGGCGCCCCTCTGCGAAATATCAGTTATTTTTTTAGGTTATAGCTGTTCCCTGGGATAGCAAAATCGATAGCAAAATTATGAGTTTGATAGTTCAAAAATACGGCGGCACCTCGGTAGGTTCGGTCGAGCGGATTCAAGCGGTGGCCGATAAGGTTGCCGGTTTTCGCCAGCGCGGTGACGATGTGGTGGTGGTTGTCTCCGCCATGAGCGGTGAGACCAATCGCCTGATTGGCCTGGCCCACGAAATGCAAGAACAGCCTGACCCCCGCGAGATGGACGTGCTGGTATCCACCGGTGAGCAGGTCACCATTGCGCTGCTGTGCATGGCCCTTAAAGCCCGGGGCTGTGAGGCCAAATCATACACCGGTGGCCAGGTTAAAATACTCACCGATAGCTCTCATACTAAAGCCCGAATTATCGATATTGACCAAGCCAATATGGCCGCCGATCTCAAGCTCGGCCGGGTAGTGGTGGTGGCGGGTTTTCAGGGGGTGGATGAGCGCGGTGCCATTACTACCCTGGGGCGTGGCGGCTCCGATACTACCGGTGTAGCCCTGGCTGCGGCCCTGGGCGCTGATGAATGCCAAATTTATACCGATGTTGACGGTGTCTACACCACGGACCCCCGAGTAGTGGACGGGGCTCGTCGCCTCGATCGCATCACCTTTGAAGAAATGCTGGAGATGGCCAGCCTCGGCTCAAAAGTACTGCAGATCCGTGCGGTGGAGTTCGCTGGCAAGTACAATGTGCCGCTGCGAGTGCTACACAGTTTTCAAGATGGCCCCGGTACCCTAATTACCTTAGATGAGGAAGAAACTGAAATGGAGCAACCCGTAGTTGCCGGCATCGCCTTTAACCGCGACGAAGCCAAGCTGACCGTGCGCGGTGTGCCCGATATTCCGGGCGCGGCCTCCAAGCTATTGGCCCCGATTGGTGCCGCTAATATTGAGGTAGACGTTATTGTCCAAAACGTGGCCGCCGATGGTAGCACCGATATGACCTTTACCGTACACCGCAACGATATGGAAAAGGCTGCCGGCGTACTGCACGGTGTGGCTGAATCCCTGCAGGCCAAAGAAGTAAGCACCGATGACAAGATTGCCAAAGTCTCCATTGTTGGAGTTGGCATGCGCTCCCACGCCGGTGTCGCCTCAAAGATGTTTAACACCTTGGCTGAAGAAGGCATCAATATTCAGATGATCACCACCTCAGAGATCAAGATCTCGGTAATCATCGATGAGCGGTACCTGGAGCTGGCAGTACGCAGCTTACACTCCGCATTTGAATTAGATAAAGAACCAAGCGAAGAATAAGGTTTCTAAGCCCTAAATCGTGATGAAGTTGTGACGGTTGTGAGTTTTACTTGGGGCATAATGCACAGGAATAGGCCTCTATAGAGTCGAGTGAAGGACAGTTAGGGTGTGTGATTGGCTAAAGCTTAGCCTCTAAGGCCGTGAATTTGCGGTAAAAAAGAGGTAATAGTGTTGGCTAGCGGTTCTTTTGGCTCAATTCGATGTACAATTGACAAGCTAAACGCCTGCC
>JAOXRV010000725.1 GCA_025800435.1 Cellvibrionaceae bacterium
TGGGCTCACTGCCGTGTACCACAATTTGTTTAACCCGGCTGCGCTTGCCCGAGGGCAGCGCTTGCAGCTCATCGCCTACTTCGACCACACCCGAGGCAACAGTGCCGCAAAAGCCGCGAAAATCTAAATTGGGGCGATTGACATACTGCACTGGAAAGCGAAAATCCGTTAAGTTGCGGTCGCCGACTAAGTTGACGCTTTCCAATACCTGCATCAAGGTCTGGCCGTGATACCAGGGCATATTGTCGCTGGCATTGACCACATTATCGCCCTCTAGAGCAGACATGGGCACAAAGTGCAGATCGGCAATATTTAAACTTTCGGCAAAGGCCAAGTAATCGGATTTAATTTGCTCAAACACGTCTTCGCTGAAGTTTTTTAAATCCATTTTGTTAACCGCCACCACCACATGCTTAATGCCCAACAGCGAGGCGATATAACTGTGGCGACGGGTCTGGGTGGCCACCCCATGGCGGGCGTCAATCAGGATCACAGCCAGATCACAGGTAGAGGCACCGGTGGCCATATTGCGGGTGTACTGCTCGTGCCCCGGGG
>JAOXRV010000729.1 GCA_025800435.1 Cellvibrionaceae bacterium
GATGGAGCATATTCCCGGGCCGGATTTCCCCACCGCCGGTATTATCAATGGCCGCGCCGGTATCGTGCAGGCCTACCGCACGGGGCGCGGTCGCATCTATGTGCGCGCCAAGGCCGAGGTCGAACACAACGAGAAGACCAACCGCGATACCATTATCATTCACGAGATTCCCTATCAGGTGAACAAGGCTCGCCTGATCGAGAAGATCGCCGAGCTGGTAAAAGATAAAAAGATCGAGGGTATCGCCAGCGATGGCCTGCGCGATGAATCCGATAAAGACGGCCTGCGCGTGGTGATCGAGATGAAGCGCGGCGAGTCCGGCGAGGTCTTACTCAATAACCTCTACGCCCAGACCCAGCTGCAATCGGTGTTCGGTATCAATATTGTGGCCCTGGTCGACGGTCAGCCCAAGGTACTCAACCTCAAGCAGCTGCTTGAATATTTTATTTTGCACCGCCGCGAGGTGGTTACCCGCCGCACGGTTTACCTGCTGCGCAAAGCCCGCGAGCGCGGTCATATTCTAGAAGGCCTGGCGGTTGCCATTGCCAATATCGACCCGGTGATCGAGCTGATCAAATCCTCACCCTCACCGGCCGAGGCCAAGCAGGCCTTGATGGCCAAGGGCTGGGCCACCAGTGAAATTGCAGACTTTTTAGAGCGCTTAGAAGAGGGCGCCTGTCGCCCCGACGACCTGGGCCCTGAGTTTGGCCTGCGCGAAAGTATGTACTACCTATCTGAGGCCCAGGCCCAGGCAATCTTGGAGCTGCGTCTGCACCGCTTAACCGGTATGGAGCACGATAAGCTGCTGGCAGAATACAAAGAGCGCTTGGCCCAAATTGCCGAGTACCTTGAGATTCTGGGCAGTGCCGAGCGCTTGATGGAAGTGATCCGCGCAGAGCTACAAGAAGTGGTGGCCAGCTACGGCGACGAACGCCGCACCGCGATCCAGCACTCCCAACAAGATTTAACCGTGGAAGACCTGATTACCGAAGAAGATCGGGTGGTGACTATCTCCCACGGCGGCTACGCCAAAACCCAACCCCTGACCGATTACCAGGCCCAGCGCCGTGGCGGCATGGGTAAAGCTGCCACCGCCGTTAAAGACGAAGACTTTGTCGAGCACCTATTAATTGCCAGCACTCACGACACGATCTTGTGTTTTACCAACGCCGGCAAGGTGTACTGGCTTAAGGTCTATCAAATTCCCGTGGCTGGGCGCCAGTCCCGCGGCCGCCCCATGGTTAATTTGCTGCCCTTAGATGACGACGAGCGCATCACGTCTATTCTGACCGTTAAAGAATACCAGGACGATCACTTTATCTTTATGGCCACTGCCAACGGCACGGTCAAGAAAACTGCCCTGAGCCAGTTCTCGCGTCCGCGCACCTCGGGCCTGATCGCCATCGACCTGGAGCAGGGCAATGAGCTGGTCGGCACCGCCATCACCAATGGCGACAACGATGTGCTGCTGCTGTCCAGCGCTGGTAAAGCCGCCCGCTTTAAAGAGGCCGATGTGCGCGCCATGGGCCGTACCTCGCGCGGTGTGCGCGGTATTCGCCTGCAGGATGGCCAGCGCCTGATCTCGATGGTGATTCCCAAGCCCGAGGGCTGCGTGATGACCGTCAGTGAAAACGGCTATGGCAAGCAGACCAAGGTCGATGACTTCCCCACCAAGGGGCGCGGCAACCAGGGCGTTATCGCCATGCAGATGAGCGAGCGCAACGGCGATCTGGTGGGCGCGGTACAGGTGTTTGGCGGCGACGATGTCATGTTGATCTCCGATCAGGGCACCCTGGTGCGCACCCGCACCGACGAAGTGTCGGTGATGAGCCGCAACACCCAGGGCGTGCGCATGATTAAATTAAAAACCGGCGAGCAGCTTATTGGTCTGGAGCGGATCGAAGAATCCGACGAGGACGACCAAGCCAGCGAAGAGGAATAAGCCCGCGAACAGGAATAAGCTCGGCTGAGGGGCAAACCTCTCGCCGCCGTTCCAACCATAGCAACCCGCCGGCCCTTCAGGCCGGCAGCAACCAGCGTAGTTCAAGTTCATTATGTCTGAAAAAGAAACCGGCGCAGCCCCCAATCTGCTCAAGCTGCGCGAGCAAATTGACACCATCGATCAACAAATTTGCGATCTGATAAGTAATCGCGCTAACTGCGCCCAGCAAGTGGCGGATGTAAAGAAGGCCGAGCTGGCCGAGGGCGAAAGCCCCGAGTCGGTGATCTACTATCGCCCCGAGCGCGAGGCCCAGGTGTTGCGCAAAGCCATGGCCATGAACAATGGCCCGCTGGACGACGAAGAGATGGCGCGCCTGTTCCGCGAGATTATGTCCGCCTGCCTGGCCTTGGAAGAGCCCACCAAAGTGGCCTACCTCGGCCCCGAGGGCACCTTTACCCAACAGGCGGCACTGAAACACTTTGGTCACTCGGCAGTGGCCTTACCATTCTCGGCCATCGATGAAGTGTTCCGTGAAGTGGCCGCCGGCGCGGTTAATTACGGGGTGGTGCCGGTAGAAAACTCCACCGAGGGTGTAGTCAACCACACCCTAGACAATTTTATGGATTCCAATCTGCTGATCTGCGGCGAGGTAGAGCTGCGTATTCACCAACACCTGCTGGTTTCCAATGTCACCAAGACCGATGCTATTACCCGCATCTACTCCCACTCCCAGTCCCTGGCCCAGTGCCGCAAGTGGCTGGATGCCAACTACCCCAATGCCGAGCGCATAGCGGTTAACAGCAATTCCGATGCGGCCAAGCGCATCAAGGGCGAGTGGAACGCGGCGGCTATTGCCGGGCAGATGGCGGCAGATTTGTACGACCTGCAAGTACACGCGGAAAAAATTGAAGACCAACCCGATAACTCCACCCGCTTTTTAATTATTGGCAGCCAGGCGGTGCCCGCCAGCGGCAAAGATAAAACCTCGCTGCTGGTGTCTATGCGCAATGAGCCGGGCGCGCTGCACGATTTGCTGCAACCGTTTCATATTTACGGTATCGACCTGACCCGCATCGAAAGTCGCCCCTCCAGCTCTGGTACCTGGAACTATGTGTTCTTTATCGACCTGGCCGGCCACCAAGACGATGCGGTGGTAAAAAAAGCCCTGGCCGATGTCGGCGCCAAAGCGGCCGATCTGCGGGTGCTGGGCTCCTACCCAGAAGCGGTGCTATAAGTTGTGAGCGAAGCAAAAGCCTGCCGGCGTCTAGTGGTTGTTGGCATTGGTTTAATTGGCGGCAGTTTGGCCAAGGCGGCCAAACAGCGCGGCCTGTGTCAGCAGGTGGTCGGTATCGCCCGGCGTCAGCAAACCTGTGACGATGCCCTGAAGCTGGGGGTGGTCGACCGGGCCAGTACCTGCCTAGGAGAAATTGCCGCCGAACTTGGGGCCGGAGATATTATTTTTATCTCGGTGCCGACCCTGGCGGTCGAAGCCAGCCTTAAAGAGATCGCCGCTGCGGTCTCACCCGAGGTCACCATTACCGATGGCGCCAGTGTCAAAGGCAGTGTGCTAGAGGCCGCCCGCGCGGTCTACGGCGAACTGCCCCCCCAGCTGGTGCCCGGCCACCCCATTGCCGGCGCCGAAAAAAGCGGCGTGGCGGCCAGCAATGCCGAGTTATACATTAACCACCGGGTTATTTTAACCCCCACCGAGAGCAGCGCTGCCGAGCACATTAGCCGGGTGCGCGAGCTGTGGCAGGGGGTAGGAGCCGAGGTTGTAGAGATGGATGTGGCCGAGCACGACGAAGTGCTGGCGGCCACCAGCCACTTGCCCCACGCCATTGCCTATTCGCTGGTGGATACCCTGGCCCACGATTCGGAAAACGAAAATATTTTTCGCTACGCCGCCGGCGGCTTTCGAGATTTTACCCGTATCGCCTCCAGCGACCCGGTCATGTGGCACGATATTATGCGGGCCAATAAAGACAGTATCCTTTCGGCCATCGATTTATTTAGCGCCAATTTAGAGCGCCTGCGTAACGCCATTGAAAAACAAGACAGCGATCATCTGCTCGGCGTTTTTACTCGGGCCAAAGCCGCCCGGGATCACTTCACCACCTTATTAGCACAGCGAGCCTATACCCAAGCCATGCAAGAGCAAAACGATTCTATTATTGATTACCACTTGAGCCCCGGCGGCAGCGTCACTGGCCGGCTGCGGGTGCCGGGGGATAAATCCATTTCCCACCGTTCAATTATGCTCGGCTCATTGGCCGAGGGTATTACCGAGGTCGAAGGTTTTTTAGAGGGCGAAGATGCCCTGGCCACCTTGCAGGCCTTTCGCGATATGGGCGTGGTAATCGAAGGCCCAGACGAGGGTCGGGTGCGCATTCACGGGGTTGGCCTGCACGGTTTACAGGCGCCCCCGGGCAAGCTCTATGTAGGTAACTCCGGCACCTCCATGCGTTTACTGTCCGGTATTTTGGCCGGCCAGCGTTTTGCCACTGAAATGTCCGGCGATGTCTCGCTCAATAAGCGCCCGATGAACCGGGTAGCGATTCCCCTGCGCGACATGAACGCCGAGGTCGAGACTGCCGCCGAAGGCCGCCCCCCCATGCAAATCAACCCCAGCGAGGGTTTAAAAGCGATTCACTACGATATGCCGATGGCCAGTGCCCAGGTTAAATCCTGTGTGCTGTTGGCCGGTCTCTACGCCGACGGCGAAACCTCGGTGACCGAGCCCGCGCCGACCCGCGACCACACCGAACGTATGCTGCGCGGCTTTGGCTACGAGGTAAAGCGCGAGGGCGATCGCATCAGTCTCTGCGGTGGCGGCAAACTGCGCGCCTGCAATATCGAAGTGCCTGCGGATATCTCCTCGGCCACTTTCTTTATGGTGGCCGCCGCCATTGCCCCGGGTTCGGATGTGAGCTTGGAGCATGTGGGCATGAACCCCACTCGAATTGGTGTGATCAATATTCTGCGCGCCATGGGCGCCGACCTGAGCCTTAGCAATGAGCGTGAAGTGGGCGGCGAGCCGGTGGCCGACGTGCGCGTGCGCTATGCGCCGCTTAAGGGCATTCACTTCCCCGAAGATCAGGTGCCCCTGGCCATCGATGAGTTCCCGGCGCTGTTTATCGCCGCCGCCTGCGCCGAGGGCGAATCGTTACTGACTGGCGCTGAAGAGCTGCGGGTCAAAGAGAGCGATCGCATTCAGGTAATGGCCGATGGCTTGATCGCCCTGGGTGTGGATGCGGTGCCCACCGCCGATGGCATAGTGATCCAGGGCAAGGGCTCGGCCGAGGGCAGTGCCCCGGTATTTGGCAGCGCCGATATCGAGTGTCACCACGACCACCGTATCGCCATGTCCTTTAGTGTGGCGGCGCTGCGCGCCAGTGGTGAGATTATTGTGCGCGATGCGGCCACGGTGTCGACTTCCTTCCCAAGCTTTGTCGAGCTGGCCAATACTTCGGGCATAAGCTTAGAAGTAAAGAGTCGTTAGTTTCGTCCTTAAGTTTTCTTATAATGTCGCCCGCTGGGGCGGCGTTCGCCCTGTGTTTGGCTACAAATTTGTGGAAACACCATGTCTAACGAATACGACCTAACCCATTTAAAACTGCTCGAAGCTGAGAGCATTCATATTATTCGCGAGGTAGCGGCGGAGTTTGATAAGCCGGTAATGCTGTACTCGGTGGGCAAAGACTCGGCGGTGATGATGCACCTGGCGATGAAGGCCTTTTACCCGGGTAAACCGCCGTTCCCCTTGATGCACGTGGACACCACCTGGAAGTTTCGAGAGATGATCGAGTTCCGCGATCAGCGGGTAAAAGACCTGGGTTGGGATTTGTTGGTGCATATCAATCAAGAGGGTGTGGATATGGGTGTGGGCCCCTTTAGCCACGGCAGCGCCAAACACACCGATATTATGAAAACCGCGGCTCTTAAACAGGCGCTGGATAAACACGGTTTTGATGCGGCCTTTGGCGGCGCCCGCCGCGACGAAGAAAAATCCCGGGCCAAAGAGCGGGTTTATTCCTTCCGCGATAAACACCACCGCTGGGACCCAAAAAACCAGCGTCCCGAGCTGTGGAATATCTACAACGGCAAGGTCGATAAGGGCGAAAGCATTCG
>JAOXRV010000749.1 GCA_025800435.1 Cellvibrionaceae bacterium
TATGCGTCCCCCAGAACCCCTTACCCACCACAAGGCTCGGGGTCGAAGCCACTGTCTATCCAAGCAACATGCAAGAAACTTATAAATAACTCGGTTTTGCGATAATAGACAGAGGCGTACACTATTTTGATTCCAGTACTAGCGCTTTACCTATCAAAGCCAATGCCTCTCTGGCCTCTAGCGAGGCCGGCTAAGTTTTCCCCGGACAGCAGTGCGTTTTCGCGGGGATGACGTAGATGGGCTAGTGCTATTTGCTAGCAATAAGATTACTTTTTAAACTTCGCAAAATATTCCATCAAATCCTTCATGGCCTCTTTGCTGTCCGCATCTACCTGCTGGGAGATTGGATCCTGGGCCATCATTTTGTTCCAGGCTTTGAGCTTGGGGTGTTCGTCCAGCAATTTCCAGTCGTAGACTTTTACCGCCACCAGGCCAGCTAAGACCAGCACATAGCGCAGGAAAATATCCGCTGTGGTCATTTTGTCGCCCATTAGGTAGGGGTCGGCACTGCACAGGGTGTCGAGGGCGGCGACGCCTTTTTCCATCAGTGGGCGGGATTCTTTAAAGGCGATTTCGCAGCGTTTATTGCCGGCCAATACTTCTGCATTGTGGCGGCGGGCGGGCAGCTCGATATAGAGCTCGGCGATTTTCATAATCTCTTTACACTTGGCCCGCTCAAAGGGGTCAGCGGGGAAGAAGGTCTTGTCGTTTAGACCGTCTACATAATCCATAATCACATCGGTTTCGGAGATGGCACCTTGTTCGGTAGCGAGGGCGGGCACTTTGCCCAGGGGATGAATCTTCAGGTAGCCCGGGTCTTGGCTGGGAAACTCCTTCACCTCTTCAAAATCCAGGCCCTTGGCAAGCAGCAGATGCTTGACGGCGTTATAGTAGTTACTGGCACAAAATCCGTAGAGTTTCATAGCTAAAACCTTTGTTCAATTTTCGTTATTGGAGTCAGCCGGTATTTTATACGTGTTTTATGAAACTGTCGTGACCGGGGGCAAAAATTGACGAAGTTGACTTAAGTTTTAATCCTAAACCCCGCCAGCGGTATCAACATCATCGCTATTTTGGGGTGGGCATTGAAAGGTTTGCTGGGCAATGGGCATCACCCCTGGGGGCTGTGGTTCAACCGACAGCAGTTTAACCGGGAAACCCCACAGCCGGTGCAGGTGCTTTAGCACTTCTTCGGCGCTGGCATCCAATGGCCGGTGATCGTGGCGGGTATGGTGTAGTGTCAGCGAGCGGTCGCCGCGAATATCGGCACTGTAAATCTGGATATTGGGCTCGCGGTTTTGCAGATTGTACTGATTGCCGAGTGACTCGCGCAGTTTTTGATAGCCCTGTTCATTGTGTATGGCGCCAATTTCCAGCTCGCTGTCCAGCTCGTCGTCAATCAGGGTAAACAGCTTAAAGTCTCGCATAAGGGTGGGGGAGAGGTACTGTAGGATAAAGCTCTCGTCTTTAAAATCGCGCATGGCCAGGTGTAGGTTTTCCAACCAGTCGCGCCCGGCTAACTCCGGGAACCAATAGCGATCCTCATCGCTGGGCTTATCGCTGATACGGCGAATATCGCGCATCATTGCAAAACCCAGGGCGTAGGGGTTTATGCCATTGTAAAAACTGGCGTCATAGGGTGGCTGGTAGATTACGCTGCTGTGGGATTGCAAGAACTCCAGCATAAAGCCATCGGTCACAAGACCTCGGTCGTATAGGGTGTTGAGCAAGGTGTAGTGCCAAAAAGTCGCCCAGCCCTCGTTCATTACCTGGGTTTGACGCTGGGGGTAAAAATACTGGGCAGTCTTGCGCACAATGCGCACGATTTCACGTTGCCAGGGTTCTAATAAGGGGGCATTTTTTTCAACAAAGTAGAGCAGGTTTTCCTCGGGTTCCGGTGGGAAGCGAACTTCGGCCTGGTAGTGACTGCCGCGTTCGGTTTCTGGAATGGTGCGCCACAGATCATTGACTTGCTGTTGTAAAATCTCTTCCCTCTCTTTTTGTCGGTTTTTTTCTTCGGCGGCCGAGATAGGGTAGGGGCGACGGTAGCGATCGACACCGTAATTCATCAGCGCGTGGCAGGAATCCAGAATCTTTTCAACCGTATCCACCCCATGGCGCTGTTCGCACTCGGCGATATAGTTTTTGGCAAACAGCAAATAATCGATTATCGAATCCGCATCGGTCCAGCTGCGAAACA
>JAOXRV010000773.1 GCA_025800435.1 Cellvibrionaceae bacterium
TTGAGGAGCTAAAAAAGAATTTTGATATTCTCAGCCAACACAAAAGCAATCGCTACAACAGCTATAATGGCCAAGTAGAATCCCTGACCGAGTGGCGGCTAAGTCTGGGCCCCAAGCGTGAGGGCAAACTGATTATTCCAAGCTTTGAATACGAGGGAAATTTTTCAGAGGCGATAGAAATTGAGGTTACTGCACAGGCCAAGCAGCAAGCCGCGCAGGATATTTTTGTGCTGGTTGAGCTCGACAAAAGCCGGGCCCATGTACAAGAGCAAATTATTTATACACAAAAACTCTACACCGCCTTGAGCCTTAGCAGCTTTGACCCCGAAGTATTGGAGCTGGCCAATGCACGGGTGGAGCTACTGAGCCAATACGATTACCAAACCCGACTCGACGGCCGACGCTACGCAGTGGTGGAGCTGCGCTATGCTATCTTTCCCCAGCGAAGTGGCCAATTACAAATTCCCTCGCTGCGCTGGGTAGCCCAGGTTAGCAGCGGCCGTCGCAATGTATTTGACCCCTTTGGCAATAGTAATTCACGCCTGCATCGCCTACAAACCGAAGCCAAGAGCTTAACCGTGCTGCCCAAACCCAGCGACGCCAACGGCGCTTGGTTACCGGCTTCTGAGCTTCAGCTACAACAGAGCTGGAGCCAAGATCCGGATCAATTTACCCAGGGCGAACCCATTACCCGAACCATCAGTATCCGCGCCAAGGGCCTAACCGCCGCCCAGCTGCCGGCCCTGGGCACAGACCCTAAACAACAGTTACAACAGCAGCTGAAGATCTACCCAGAGCAACCCAAGCTGGAAGACGATAAAACCGCTGAGGGTATTGTCGGTCAGCGGCAGATAATTGAGGCGATTATTCCAACTAAGCCCGGCACTATTACCCTGCCGGCACTGCAACTGCGTTGGTGGAATACCAACAGCCGAAGCTGGCAGACCAGCACCCTGGCCGAGCAAACTATCGAAGTAAAACCCAATGCTGCCGCCGCCAGCCAAATTATTGCCCCGGCTTCTGAACCGGCACTGATCAGTGATGCAGGCCAGCCCAGCCCCAGCGCTAAAGCCGCCGAGCCCAGCGCCACTGTCAACGCCCCGGCCGCCCAGGCTTGGTTTGCTTGGGGCTATAGCCTGCTGGCCACCCTGGCACTGATTGGCCTGGGCTTTTTGTACTGGCGCCAGCATCAGCAGTTACAGGCCTTGCAGGCCCAGCTACCACAGCGAGTACCGGCTAAAGAGCCCAGCGACCCCGAGCCTAAAGCCCAACTGATGAAAATTGAAAGCGAGATAAATGACGGCAATTGGCCGAGGGCCTACGCGTTAACACAGCACTTTTTGCGTCCCTGGCAAAGCCACCCCAGCTACCAGAGTGAATTAAGCAGCAGCGGACTGGCGCAGATGCTAGAGCAATTTGCCGGCGCCCTCTACTCAGATGGCGCGGCCAATTTAGAGGCAATTGATAAGCGCGAGCTGCTGGGTAAACTCGAACACATACAACAAAGCCTAAATGCAAAGACCCCCGGCGAGCAGCAGGCCCTGCCGCCCTTGTATCCGGTTTAAGCTAGGGTAGCTCTGAATAACTCGATGATGCTCAGAGCTACCCTAGGCTCTTATTCACCAGCTCATACACATCTTTAGATAGCGTGGCACTTGCGGCAATGCCCTCTAGGGCATTGCGCATGCCCTGACGCTGGGGGCCAGCAAACTTGGCCCAGCGTGTCAGCGGGGTCAGCAAGCGCGCCGCCAGCTGGGGGTTATCCCCATCCAAGCTTAAAACCTGCTCGGCCAGGTAGCGATAGGCCGCACCATCTGCGCTGGCGTGAAAACCATAGGTATTTTGATTGCAAAACACACCCAATAGGGCGCGTACTTTGTTGGGATTGCCGCGATCAAAAGCCGGATGTTCAGCAAGTTGCTCAACCTTGGCAAGGGCATCCCTGGCCGGGCGACTGGCCTGGATAGAGAACCACAGATTAACCACCAGGGCCTCGTGCTGCCAGCGCTGGTAAAAATCGCTCAAGGCCCACTGGGCTTGCTCCTGACAGAAGTCACTGTGCACCAAGGCAAGCAGCGCAGCCTGTTGGTCGGTCATATTATTGGCCGCCTGATACTGCTGTTGGCACAAAGCCAACACCTCGGCACGACGCTCATCATTAGCGCCGATATCCGCTGCCAGCATCAAATAGCTTAAGGCCGTATTTTTTAGACTGCGTTTGGCAATTTGATCGGCACTTGGCTGATAGGCCAAGCTGTGGTCATAGGCTTTATAGATTGCCATCAGCGGTGTGTACAAGGCTTCGGCCAGGGCCTGGCGAAGCGTTTCACGAGCGGCGTAAATAGCCAAAACATCCGCCTCTTCGGCCAGTTCGAGCAAATAATTTAGGCTCGGCAGAGTCAGCATTAAGGCAACCATGGCCGGGTCTAAACTGTCATCGGCCAGCAAGCCGGCAAAGGCCTCCTGCACCGGCTCGATCAGCTGCGCCATAGCCGCTTTATCGCCGCGCTGTTGTTGCAGCTGGCCTATCAGCTCGATCAGCACTTGCTGGCAGGCATCCCAACGGGCAAAGCCATCGCTCTCTTGGCTCATCAGGCGCAGCAGCTCGCCTTGGTCGCGCTTAAACTCGACCTTAACCGGCGCCGAAAAGCCACGCAAAACTGAAGCTACTGGCTTTTCGGCTATATTCTCAAAGCAGTAGCTCTGGTCTTTGTGATCAAACTCCAAAACCATACTGGTATTATCGCCTACCTCTGGGTTCGGGCGCTGGCCCTTGAGCTTTAAGGGCAAGGCGCCGGCATCGCCAAACAGCGAGACACTCACCGGTATCAGATAGGCTTGTTTAATCTCAGTCTCTGGGGTTGGGCGACAGTACTGGCTTAAGCTCAAGGTGTACTCTTGAGCGCTTTCATCGTAGCTTTCACTGACAGTTAACTGAGGGGTGCCGGCCTGGTGGTACCAGAGTTTAAACTGATCCAAATTACGACCCGAAGCATCGGCCATGGCCGCTAGAAAATCATCGATGGTAACGGCTTGGCCGTCGTGGCGATCAAAGTATAAATCTGAGCCCCGACGAAAAGTCTCCGGCCCCAGCAGGGTGTGAATCATACGCACCAACTCAGCACCCTTTTCGTAAATAGTCAGGGTATAAAAATTGGAAATTTCTATAAACGATGCCGGCTGTACCGCGTGCGCCAGCGGCCCGCCATCTTCGGGGAACTGAGCGCTGCGCAATAGGCTCACGTCCTCTACGCGCTTGACTGTGGGCGAGCCCATATCGGCTGAGAACTGGGCATCTCGAAATACCGTAAAGCCCTCTTTTAAAGACAGTTGAAACCAATCCCGACAGGTAACCCGATTGCCAGACCAGTTGTGAAAATACTCGTGCGCCACCACCCCCTCAACGCGCTGAAAAGCGGCATCGGTAGTGGTTTCAGCCTTGGCCAATACACAGGAGGTATTAAAAATATTAAGGCCCTTATTTTCCATGGCGCCCATATTAAAATCATCGACTGCCACTACCATAAAAATATCGAGATCGTATTCACGACCATAGACCCGCTCATCCCAGGCCATGGAATTTTTCAGCGAGTCCATGGCGTGTTGGCATTTATCCAAATCTTTGGCTTCAAC
>JAOXRV010000780.1 GCA_025800435.1 Cellvibrionaceae bacterium
GCAGCGACTTCTTCCGCCAGTCGTCCAACGAGCCCTTGAGCGCGCAGGATATTTCGGTGATCAACGCCAGCATCGGCATCGGCGCCCAAGACGGCGGCTGGGGTTTGGAAATTTGGGGGAAAAACCTGACCGATGATGAAAGCTACGCATCGTTCACCTCGACCTTCCAGACCAATAGCTTGAGTGCGTTTTTGCAACAGCCCCCGCGCACTTATGGTTTGACTGCGAAGTATAGCTTCTGATTACCTACTGCCTTAAACGATCATCCAAGATCGTTTAAGGCCCCGCTCGCTGCGCGGCGGCGCAGAGATGCGACTCTGCTTGCAACTTCGCTCACGAAAGCCGCTCCTGCGGCTTTTTCTTTTTACCTACTGCCTTAAAACGATCATCCAAGATCGTTTAAGGCCCCGCTCGCTGCGCGGCGGCGCAAAAAAAAGCCCAACCACATTTGTGGTTGGGCTTGTATAAGCTCCGGTGCGCCATGGGCTGCTCCGGTCAATCGAGAGAGGAGAGTCACAATTACTGTACACTGAGACTGGCTCCTTCTACTTTAGTTCCAACTTTGTTCGCAGAAATTTTGCTTTTTAATGAGCTTCATCCCAATTGTCCCCGACCCCCACATCCACCACCAGCGGTATATCCAACTGAGCCGCCTCGCCCATATATTTGCACAGGCCCTCGGTAACGGCATCCAGGTCTTTTTCAGCCACTTCCAACACCAACTCGTCATGAACCTGCATGATTATGCGGGCATCTAGCCCGCTTTGCGTCAGCCAGGCATCCACCCCAATCATCGCCAGTTTAATAATATCGGCGGCGCTACCCTGCATTGGCGCATTGATGGCGGTGCGCTCGGCAGCTTGACGGCGCATGCCGTTGCGGGCGTTGATCTCGGGTAGGTAGAGGCGCCGGCCAAACAAGGTTTCAACATAGCCGCGCTCGGCCGCAGCCGCCCTGGCCTCGTCCATATACTTGGCCACGCCGGGGTAGCGCTCAAAGTATAAATCCATATATTGCTGGGCATCGTAGCGACCAATGTGCAGCTGCTTGGCCAGGCCAAAGGCCGACATGCCGTAAATTAAGCCGAAGTTAATGGCCTTGGCGCTGCGGCGCTGCTCGCTGCTGACCGCATCCAGCGGGCAATCGAAGACCTCGGCGGCGGTGGCCTTGTGTACATCCAAGCCCTGGCCAAAGGCCTGCAATAAACCCGCATCTTGGGACAAATGGGCCATAATGCGCAGCTCAATCTGGGAGTAATCCGCCGCTACTATTTTATAGCCCGGTGGCGCCACAAAGGCCTGGCGCACCCGCCGGCCCTCGTCGGTGCGGATCGGGATATTCTGCAAATTGGGGTCCGAGGAAGACAGTCGCCCGGTAGCGGTGACCGCCTGGTGGTAGCTGGTGTGTACCCGGCCACTGGCCGGCTCTACCATCTGCGGCAGCTTATCGGTGTAGGTGGACTTAAGCTTGGCCAGGCCCCGATACTCCATCAGCAGCTTGGGCAGGGGGTAATCCAGGGCCAGCTCTTGCAGCACCTCTTCGGCGGTAGAGGGGGCGCCCTTGGGGGTCTTTTTCAGTACTGGCAGTTCAAGCTTTTCAAACAGAATGGCGCCCAGCTGCTTGGGCGAGCTGAGGTTGAACGCCTCGCCGGCCATCTCGAAGGCCTCGCGCTCCAGCGCCTCCAGTCGCCCGGCCAATTCCAGGCTCTGTTGGCCCAACAGTTGGCAGTCCAGCAACGCGCCGTTACGCTCAATTTTAGAGAGGATCGGCACCAATGGCAGCTCGATCTCATCAAAAACCTTACAGGGGCCCTCATCTTGCTGCAGCTGGGGCCACAGCTTCTGATGCAGGCGCAGGGTGATATCTGCATCTTCGGCCGCATAGGGGCCTGCCTGCTCCAGGGCAATTTGGTTAAAAGTCAGCTGTTTAGCGCCCTTGCCGGCAATATCCTCAAAGTGAATGGTCTGTTTGCCCAGATGGGTTTCGGCCAGGGTGTCCATATCGTGGCGGTTGGCGGTGCTATTGAGGCAGTACGATTCCAGCATAGTGTCAAAGGCAATGCCTTTTAGCTCAATGCCGCAGTTGGCCAATACACTTTTATCGTACTTAAGGTTTTGCCCCACCTTGGCCTTGCTCTCATCTTCCAGCAGTGGCTTTAGCAAGGCCAGCAAGCGCTCCCTAGCGATCTGCTCTGGCGCATCTAAATAATCGTGGCCACAGGGCACATACGCAGCTTCGCCTGGCTCAACGGCGAAGGAAACACCCACTAACTGAGCCTGCATATAGTTCAGGCTGGTGGTTTCGGTATCAAACGCAAACAGTTCGGCAGCGGCCAGTTTTTCCAACCAGGGCGCCAATTCGGCCTCGCTTAAAATAATTTGGTAATCGCTCTGCTCTGGCTCAGCTGGCGCTGTCTCGGCCGCGGCAGGGCTGGCGCCGCCCTGCTCCAGCTCTTCCACCCAGCTTTTAAATTCCATCTCCCGGTACAGTTCCAACTGGCGCTGTAAATCCGGCTCGCGCTGCACAATATCTTTGGGGCCTTGCTCTAGCGCCACATCCAATTTAATAGTGGCCAGCTCATAGGAGAGAAACGCCTGCTCGCGGTTATCTAACAGCTTTTGCTTCATGGTTTTGGCGCCGCGAAAGCTCAGCTCGGCAATGTCATCGAGGCGCTCATAAATGCTTGCTAGGCTGCCCAAGCCCTGTAAAAGCGCCAGTGCGGTTTTCTCGCCAACACCGGGAACGCCGGGGATATTGTCGACTTTATCCCCCATTAGGGCGAGAAAATCGATGATTAGCTCAGGCGGCAAACCAAATTTTTGCTCCACCCCGGGAATATCCATCACCGTATCGGTCATGGTGTTAACTAAAGTTACGTGCTGGTTGACCAGCTGGGCCATATCTTTATCGCCGGTAGACACCACCACATCCACCCCCTGCTCGGTGGCCTGGCGCGCCAGGGTGCCGATCACATCGTCCGCCTCAACCCCGCTAATGGCGATTAGCGGCAGGCCCATGGCCTCAATAATTTGGTGAATTGGCTCGATCTGGCTGCGCAGCTCATCGGGCATGGGGGGGCGGTTGGCCTTGTACTCGGGGTAGATATCGTCGCGGAAAGTCTTGCCTTTTGCATCGAAAATAACGGCTACTTGGCTGTCCGAGTAATCTTTTTGCAAGCGCCGCAACATATTGATCACCCCTTTGACCGCACCGGTGGGCTGGCCTTTGGAGTTTGTTAAAGGCGGCAGGGCGTGGAAAGCCCGGTAGAGATAAGAAGAGCCGTCCACCAATACCAGTGGTGCAGCTGCGTTCGCATCGGACATAGTTTGTCTCTGTGTAGTTTTATTCGCTAGAAAGGCGCACAGGATACACCAGTTTACCCGGCGATTGTTGTCGCCACTTTTGGCTTGGGGCTTGGCCTATTTATTTGGCTTAAAACAGCTGCGCAACTGAAGCAACAGCTCAGCCATCCAGCTGTGGTAGCCTGGGGCCTGGGTATGGCTGGCCAACACATCCATCCACACCGGGGCCAGCCCCAACTGGGCGGCTAACTTCTCGGCCTGCACGGCTTCGCTGTAGGGCTCGGCCAACATACAGGCCGCCTTAGACTTGGCCAAGCCCTGTAGTTGCAAGCGCTTACTTACTGACATGGCCACGCCTTCTCCGGCACTGACAGCAGCCAGCTGCTTAAGCTCAAAGTCGAGCAGCAGATGCGAATAGCCATCGTGGTAGACCAAGAGGCCGGGCTTGCCTTTAAACTGGCCCAGCCAATCGTCCAATAAATCCTGGTGGGCCTGTTCAAAGCCTGCCACAGCTGCGGGGCTAAGACCCAGTTTAGCGGCGCCGGCCCGAGCAAAAGCCAGGGCATTCTTGGGTCCCAACCAGTAGTGGGGGTCGTGGTCGACATGCTCGTGCAGATCTATCCCCAACACCTCGGTAAAGCTCAGCTCCGTCACCTTCCAGCGGGCCAGGGGCTTGGCTAAAAACGGCTCCAATACAGGGCCATTCCAAAACACCATATCAGCCTGTCTAATTAAGGCGAGATCAGAGATTTTTAGCGCATATTGATGGGGATTGGCCCCATCTGGCAGCAAAGTTTTAACATTTGCCTGCTCGCCCAATAGCTCTTTGGCAATCAGCGCCAAGGGCTCAATACTGGCCACCACCAGAGGCTTGTCCGCCTGGGCCAGGGGCATAAACAAACAAAAACTGAGAATAAATAAGAAGACACGCTTAGGCGCCTGTAATATGGACTGCACCGACACATTACCTAGAAGATTTGCTGTGTTATATTGTAACACAGCTAAACCAGCCCAGGGCCCCACCAACAGATGCTTAGTAACACCAATAATGAATTGCTCGCCAAAGGGTCAGAGCGCCACGACCACGAGCGCTGTATCAGCGATGCCCTGATTCGAGCCCAAAAGCTTTGCCAAGATCAAAAACAGCGCCTGACCAGAACCCGCGAGCAGGTGCTGCGGCTAATTTGGCAAAGCCATCAACCGGTAGGTGCCTACAGTATTATGGACACCCTGGCCGAGAGCGAAGGCAAGCGTGTGGCCCCGCCCACGGTTTACCGAGCCCTGGACTTTTTACTAGACCTCGGCCTAATTCACCGGATCAACTCCCTTAACGCCTATATCGGCTGCCAGAGCCCCGGCCACCAGCACCACAGCTGCTTTTTGATTTGCCAGCAGTGCCAACTGGCACTTGAGTTTGAACCAGAGCTGCTCAAAAACCAAATTGAGGCCCTGCAACAACACAGTGGCTTCGCCATTAGCCAACAAAATATTGAACTGCTGGGCACCTGTCCCCAATGCCAACAATAGTGGGCGACTGGCTGCTAAAGGCCGACAAGGTTAGCGTGTGCCAACAGGGCCGCACCCTGGTCGATAGCGCCAGTCTCGAACTAAAAGCCGGCGCCATTATCAGCCTGATAGGCCCCAATGGCGCCGGCAAAACCAGCTTGGTGCGAGCGCTGATGGGGCTGCTGCCCATCGCCTCGGGCCAGCTGCAGCGCCGGGCCGAGCTGCGCATCGGTTATATGCCCCAAAAACTCAATCTCGACCCCAGTATGCCGCTGGCGGTCGACAGCTTTTTAAAGCTCAATTGCAGCGCCCCTGAGCGTTTGGCCCAGTGTGCAAGGCAGACCGATGTCGCCAGTATTTTTCAGCGCCCTATGCAGGGCCTGTCCGGCGGCGAACTGCAGCGAGTACTGCTGTGCCGGGCGCTGTTGCGGCAACCCCAGCTGCTGGTATTGGATGAGCCGGCCCAGGGCCTGGATGTAAACGGCCAGTCCGAGTTGTACCAATTGATCGGCCAGATTCGGGATGAGAGCCAATGCGGGGTTCTAATGGTGTCCCACGATCTGCACTTTGTGATGGCCGCCACCGACGAGGTTATTTGCCTCAATGGCCATATCTGCTGCCACGGCCACCCAGAAAAAGTCAGCAGCGACCCGGAGTATCTGCAACTGTTTGGCGGCCACCAAAGTAATATGGCCTTGTACACCCATCACCACGACCACCAACACACAGTCCATGGCGAGGTGGTATGCCGCCACGATTGACAACACTATGTTAGAAATTTTAATCGCCCCGGTATTGGCCGGTTTATTTATTGTCGGCTGCGCCGGCCCGCTCGGCTGTTTCGTGGTGTGGCGACGGCTCGCCTATTTTGGCGATGCCCTGGCACACGCCGCCCTGTTTGGTATTGCCCTGGGTTTGCTGGCCGGTATCGCCACCGAACTGGCCATTGTCTTGGCCTGTGTGGGCCTGGCACTGCTGCTGGCCAGAGTAAAACAACACAGCGCCCTCGGCGGTGATACCTGGCTCGGGGTTTTATCCCACGGTAGCCTGGCCCTCAGTATTATCGCCATCAGCTTGGCGGATGCGGGCCGGGTGGATTTGTACAGCTATTTATTTGGCGATTTGCTCACCGCCGACTGGACCGATGTAGCCCTGATTGGCGGCACTTGCACTGTGCTCGCCATGTATTTGTGGCACAGCTGGCAACCGTTGGTGGCCCTGTGCCTCAATGAAGACCTTGCCACAGTCGAAGGGGTACGGGTTAATTTGCACAAAACCCTGCTGATGCTGGCCATCGCTCTATTGACCGCGATGGCTATGAAGCTGGTGGGGGCGCTGTTAATTACCGCGTTGCTCATTATACCCGCCGCCGCCGCCCGCCACTGCAGCAACAGCCCCGGGCAAATGGCACTGCTGGCTGCTTGTGCCGGCACTATTGCGCTGTTGCTGGGCATGCTGGCCTCGTTTTTCTGGAACCTGCCCACCGGCCCGGCCATTGTCAGTGCCGCCTGTGGTTTGTTTGCCCTGGGCCAGCTTAAAGCTGCCAAGTAATATAAACGGCGCCTTTAATTCTAAAAACTCATACCTATCGCGTATTTTCCCAAACCGGCATAAGCTCAAAAATATTGCTGTGCGACTTGCCGGAGAATCACTATGCACCACAAGGGTTTATTACTGCTTAGTGTTTTATTTTTGCTCGGCCCGTTGGCACAGGCCGCCAAGCTTAACATAGGCGTATATCACTACCCGCCCTTTGTTATCTGCAGTGACTCGGGCCAAACCATCGATGGTTTGGATGTGCGTATTGTCAAACGGGCCCTGTTACTGGCCAAGCTTAAGGCCCAGTTCCACTGCCTGCCCTGGCGCCGGCTAATGCATTCCGTCGCCAAGGGCCAGCTCGATGGTGGCCTGCCCCTGCGCAAACTTGAGCAGCACCAGCTGTGGGGCAGCTATGTCGAGGTGCCCCTGCACTTTGAATCTTTTGTAATGGCCACCAGCAGCGGCAAAGAGTTTAGTAACCGACAGGGATCTGACCTTGGCGGGAAAATACTGGGTTTAGAAAATGGCAGTACAATCAGCCCAGCGTTTAGACGGCAACAACAGCTCGGCCTATTTAAGGTACGTACCCTAAAAGATACCGAGCTGGGGCTTAAATCTTTAAAGCGGGGCCGCCTAGATGCCTATGTGGGCAATATCACGGTGATTGGCTACACCGCCATGATGCTCGGCATAGGCAAGCAATTTAGCTTACTCCCCCACCGCATTACCAAACCCGAGGGCAGCTATATGGTGCTGTCAAAGCTGTCGCCACAGACCCAGGCCATTGCAGGCCCCATCGCCAGCGCCTTGCAGGGCTTGCGCGATTCGGGTCAACTGCAGGCCATTAACAATCAGTTTCTGGATGTCGAACTAAAGCTACACGACCGCTACTGCCCGCAACAGTTAGATGTGGAGACCATCGACTGGTAAGTGAGCTTGACGCGCGCCAAGTCTAAGGGGGTCGAAAAAAAACCGTGATAGTCACCGCGAGGGTTCACTATCACTACCTGTCCACCGTGGTCAATTGTGTAACCTTGCCCTTGCGGCACTTTGACAAAGGGCACATTAAGTTGGTTGCCAAGCCGCTTAGTCATTAAAAAATCACCGCTGATGCCAATAAAATCTGGGTTAAAGAACGGCATATACTCTGCCAGCTTGGCAGCCGTATCCCGAGCCGGATCGGCGCTGACAAACACCACCTGGGTTTGGGCTAAAATATCGGGCTGCAGCTGCCTCGTCAGTTATTCAGCAGTGATAGCGTGCTGGGGCAAATATCCGGGCAGTGGGTAAAGCCAAAAAAAACCAGGCTCCACTTGCCCTGCAGCTGCTCGATACCAAAATCTCGGCCATGCTGATCCTGCAGCGTAAAGGCGCTGAGCTGACGCGGCGTATCCAAAATATATAAACCATTTATACGCAGTTCTTCGGCACTGAGCACACGGGGCGATTTCAGTTTGTGGATAAAGCCTGCCAACATAATAAGAATTAATGCCAAGATCAGGGCAACCGTGATATACACACCGCGGCGCTGAGTGGGGCTAACGGCCTGGCTTGTTAATACT
>JAOXRV010000803.1 GCA_025800435.1 Cellvibrionaceae bacterium
CAATACCAAAGCAATAGGCACAAGCGCAGTGATAGAAAAATGACGTTAAAGGAATGATTAAGGCGACAACATTAAATGGGGTGGCTGACGGGGATCGAACCCGTTTTGGGGTATTTTAAGTGTACAGCAGTGCACCTCAACTCGTTGAGTTTATTGAAATCACGTATTTAGTGATCACTAGGCTTCACCCCACTTTTTAAAAAAGTGGGGTGAAAGTGGCGGCAAATCCTCACGCTCTCTAGCCCTTCCGGGCGCTCTCAACAAAACCTCAACTTAGCCCTTGATAATTTCCTTCAAGACTGCTTAGCTTTAGAACCAGTTCCCTGGGATCCAAAGCCGGACGGGGAGATATTTTGCATTATGGAGCTTGAATAGTGAAAAAAGTAGTCATTGTAATTGCCATCGGAGTCATAGCGACTGGTATTTATTTTTTTCAAGGCCCACATAAATCACCAAAAACAAGCAATCAAAGCTCCACTTCTAAACTTAGCAACGCCAAACTCTCAACCACTCGGGTTCATGCCAAAAATGAAAAGCCTGTTGCTATTAACAAAGTATCACCTCGAATTTCGCAAATAGTCCCCTTAGAAGCAACACCAGAAATTTTGAACCTAATTTTTGACGAACAGCAATTCACTGCCGATATGAATAAAATCATTGATGAATTTTCAATTGATGACCTAAGCGAAGAATCACTTAATGAATTTACTGACAGGCTATGGAACCAAGAGGCTGACGCTATTTTTACCCTGGTAAAAATTAACAGCCGATGCCTAAAAATGAATTATTCAACGAGCTCATGCGCAAGGGTCCCTCAAATTGAACTAGAAAATGAAAATGATTTTATAAATTATCCGCCATTTCAAGCTTTAGAAGACTTAGCAAAAAACGGCAACATCAATGCCCAACTAAGATACTGGGAGGCTTTAAGGACCCTCCAGGCCGATGGACTATTAAACACAGCCGCCTATCCGCATGAATGGCAATGGCGACGCGACCAAGCTTTCAACTGGCTCAATAGATTCAGTAAGCAAGGGTCTTATTATGCTAGCGCTGAGCTAGCCTCGGCTTTTTTTTTACGGAAACCATGTTCCCGAAAATCCGTCCCAGGCAGCCCTGTACGCAATTCAAGCAAATCACGTAAACCCAGGAAACATAGTCTCTAAATACATACTCAATACAATCAAGAAGGAGAGATCGGCTAATATTTATCAAGTAAAGGAACGACATTCTAAATACTTTTAAGGAAAAAATATGAAAATCATATGTCGCAGCATGATCCTTCTTCTAACATTTTATTCATTTTCTGCAAGTGCTTTCTTTTTACCCGGCACAAGAGCTCCTAGACAGGCGGCTACTATTGTAGACAATGGATTTCAAGACAGGTCCGAAACCGGCAAAGCTGGTGTCATTACTATAACTTCGATCTATGACAATTCTAGCAACTCTGTGACTTCTGGAGCCAAGTATTATGTACACCTCCCGTCACCAAACCAGCCAGACACATCGGTAGAAGATTTATAAAACATTGCTCACACACTTGGCCTTGGGCGTCGTGCATAGGCTGATGGAAACTTAAAGCAAGTCATTTAACCACCCCATTATCCCAGGCCAGAATATGATGGGGTATGTACAGGCATAACATCCAGCCCAAGCAGGGTCCTGCCCTGCACTATCGATCCCTGACCCTGCGGCGGGGTGAGGTTATTTACTTGGGCGGGAGCCGGCATATCGTGCGGTCAATGGTCTGTTGATGTTCTGAAACATCTTCTGAAAATGTTTTTTGTTAGTGTGTGATAACACTAGAGGCTAGGTATAATGGGGTGGCTGACGGGGATCGAACCCGCGACCACCGGAATCACAATCCGGGGCTCTACCAACTGAGCTACAGCCACCACTGCAAAGGCGAATGCCTTGAGAGGTGTTCCCTACTTCGATATCCCAGTGTTACTGAGGATAAAGGATAGAAGATGGCGCGCCCGGCAGGACTCGAACCTGCGGCCATCCGCTTAGAAGGCGGATGCTCTATCCAGCTGAGCTACGGGCGCCTAGAGGGCCGAACGTGGCTCGAAGATGGTCGGAGTGGAGGGATTCGAACCCCCGACATCCTGCTCCCAAAGCAGGCGCGCTACCAGGCTGCGCTACACTCCGACTAAACTCGGCATACGCCGCGTTTCAGGAGGTGCGAATAATACAGAGGGGCCTAAACCGCGTCAACGCCTTTACTCCAAAAAAAGCTAATTTCTTTGAATTCATAGACTTATGCTGTCGAAACAGCCTGGCTGTACAGATAACAAGCAAAACAAATTATGGCCCAAATCTCGACCCCAAGGGGCCGCTATGGGAAAATAGGCGGCTTTTACAGCTTGAGAATTGCGCCTATGCCCGCCCTGCTTTTAGATGGTAAAGCCCTCGCCCAGAAAACCGAACAAGAACTCGCCAGTCGCGTCAGTGCCCTAAAACAGCGCAGCAGCGGCCAAACCCCTATTTTGGCCACCATTTTGGTGGGCGGCGACCCGGCTTCGGCCACCTATGTAAAGATGAAAGGCAATGCCTGTGAGCGCATTGGCATGGGTTCGCTCAAGGTTGAACTGCCTGAAGAGACCACCACCGAACAGCTATTGGCCGAGATTGACGCCCTCAATAACAACCCCAATGTACACGGTATCTTGCTGCAACACCCGGTACCCGCCCAGATTGACGAGCGCGCCTGTTTTGACGCCATCGCCCTGGAAAAAGACGTTGACGGTGTAACCTGCCTCGGTTTTGGCCGCATGAGCATGGGCGAAGAGGCCTATGGCTGCGCCACCCCTAAGGGCATTATGCGCTTATTAGAGGCCTATGAGATTCCCATCAGCGGCAAACACGCGGTGGTGGTTGGGCGCAGCCCGATCTTGGGCAAGCCAATGGCGATGATGCTGCTAGGCGCCAATGCTACCGTTACCATCTGCCATTCGCGCACCGAAAACCTGGCCGAGCACATCAAACAGGCTGATATTATTGTCGGCGCCGTGGGCAAGCCAGAATTTATTAAAGCTGAGTGGATTAAAGACGGCGCCGTGGTTGTGGATGCAGGCTACCACCCTGGCGGGGTTGGCGATATCGAACTGGCCCCACTGACTGAGCGGGTCGCCGCCTACACCCCGGTGCCCGGTGGCGTTGGCCCGATGACCATCAACACCCTGATCTATCAATCGGTAGATTCAGGTGAGCAGAAGATTGGCTAGCGCCGACCCAAGCCAAGCGGCGGGGCCCTGCCCCGCCACCGCCGAAACCCTGCCCATCCTGTACCGGGATCAATACCTGGTCGCGGTCAATAAACCCAGCGGCCTACTGGTACACCGCAGCATGATCGACCGCCACGAGACCCGCTTTGCGCTGCAAATACTGCGCGAACAATTGGGCCAGTATGTCTACCCCCTACACCGGCTCGACAAACCCACCTCGGGGGTGCTGTTATTTGGGCTCAGCCCAGATATCGCCCGCGCCATGGCACCGCAATTTGAACAGACCGAGCACAAAGCAGTTAAGCGCTATCTGGCCGTGGTGCGCGGCTGGGCCCCTGAATCTGTGTTAATCGACCACCCTATCACCGAGAAGCTGGATAAAATTGCCGATAAAAACGCGCGCAAAGATAAACCCGCACAAGCGGCTATCAGCCAGTTTTGCTGCCTGGCCCAAACCGAGCTGGCGGTAGCGATCGAAGGCTTTGCCAGCAGCCGCTATTCGCTGCTCGATTGCATTCCCCAGCACGGCCGCAAACACCAGTTGCGGCGCCACTGCAAACACATGGGCCACCCAATTATTGGCGATGCCAAACACGGCCGCGGCCGCCACAACCGCTATTTTAAAACCCAACTGGATTGCCCCAGGCTGTTGTTACACGCATACAGCATGCAGTTGCGCCACCCCATTAGCAGACAGACATTGACCATTAACGCCTCGCTCGACGCCTGCTGGCAACAATTGCTGCAACGTTTCAACTGGGCCGATAAACTGCCCCCGAACTACACAAAAGACATACAAGAGAAAAACCATGCGGCTGGATAAATACATCAGCAACGCCAGCGAATTATCGCGCAAGCAAGTACACCGACTCATTAAACAGGGCTTAGTCAGTGTCGATGGTGAAATTGCCAATAGCCCAGCCAGCCATATTGAGACCAGCGCCGAGGTGGTGGTAGATGGAGAACTTATCAGCCTGTGCGGCCCACGCTATATTATGCTGCATAAACCGGCGGGCTACGTCTGTGCCAACGCCGATAGCGAACACCCCACCGTATTGGATTTATTGGATGAGCCGCGCCTAGCCAGCTTACAAATATGCGGCCGCCTAGATATCGACACCACCGGCCTGGTACTGCTCAGCGATGACGGCCAGTGGAACCACCGCGTCACCTCGCCCAATAAAAACCTGGGCAAGCGCTATCTGGTGTGCTTAAAGCACACTATTAGCGCTGAGCAAATCGCCGAGCTGGAAGCGGGCATTCGGCTAGAGGGCGAGCCCAAACCCTGTAAACCGGCAAAGGTCGAGCGCCTCTATGATAATGAAGTACTGGTCACCATTAGCGAAGGGCGCTACCACCAG
Organism: Cellvibrionaceae bacterium; assembly: GCA_025800435.1. Taxonomy (GTDB): domain Bacteria; phylum Pseudomonadota; class Gammaproteobacteria; order Pseudomonadales; family Cellvibrionaceae; genus Pseudoteredinibacter. The sequence continues at coordinate 4,589 of JAOXRV010000803.1, forward strand.
GTAAAGCGTATGTTTGGGGCGGTGGGCAACCGGGTGTTAGAACTACACCGCCAGGCCGTTGGCCCACTGGAAATTAAAGAGCTGGCCGAAGGCGACTACCGACACTTAAGCCCCGAAGAGGTAGAACTGATCTAATGGATACTGCCCTTAGCCTGTTACAACAAGCACTGCCCGATGGCGGCCAGTGTATTTTATGCCTGGATGAAAACACCTTAGGCAATGCGCTTAATCTTCCCGAGCAGTGCCGGGTCTACAGCAACCGCTGGGATATTGCCAAGACTATTAAGGCCGCCCAATTTAGTGATTGGCAATTGGCCGAGCAAGGGGTTGACTGTTTTGCCTTTAGGGTTAGCAAAGAAAAAGCCGTTAACCACTACCTTATCAACCGCGCCTTCACGCTGTTAGCCCCGGGCGGCAGCCTGATATTTGCCGGCGAAAAAAACCAGGGCACCAAAACCTATGCCAAAAAAGCGGGCCAGCTACTTGGCCAAGCCGAGATAGAAAAACACGGCATGGACTACCTGGTAAAGGTTACCAAAACCTGCGCCGACAGTGATAAATTACTAGACGATCAAGATTACCATACACTTCGCCCCATCGCGGCTCTTGGGGAGCTGGAACTGTTTAGCAAACCCGGCCAGTTTGGCTGGAACAAGCTCGACAAAGGCAGCTTGTTTTTATTGGAGCTGATTACCGAAAAGCTCAA
>JAOXRV010000805.1 GCA_025800435.1 Cellvibrionaceae bacterium
GTCAATGAGTACCACAACAACACCGGCATTACCCTTGAGGTATTAAGGGTGGACGATGGCGGCTCGCGCTGCTCCCCACCATTTAAAGCAGTTACCAATGCAGGCCCGGCCTGTAATGTCGGCCAGCGTATACCCCACCAGGGCCGGTGCAGTATTGACTGTACGGATTAGAGCTTAAGTGCCCCATCCGCACTCTGCCGGGCCTCTTCGACATCCCAGACGTAGTAGCGGAATACATCGGTGGGCACCATAGACACTCTTCCCCAGCAACTTGAATAATGCACAAGACACACTATACTTGTACAACATACCGTACAAATATAGGTTTGCATATGAGGGTCATTAACTTCTCAGAGGCCAGAAAAAAGCTAAAAAGCGTTTTAGATCAAGTGGTTAGTGATGCCGACTATACAATCATCTCACGCCGAGATGCGGATGATGCTGTGGTAATGTCCCTAGACCAATTTAACGGCTTAATGGAAACAGTTCATCTATTAAAAAGCCCCGCCAATACTGCCCATTTGGCTAGATCTATCAAACAGTACCAAGCAGGCCAGTTGGTAAACCATGAGCTAACTGATGACTGACAGGCTCTCTTGGACAAAAGAGGCCTGGGAGGGTTATGTCTACTGGCAAGGCCAGGATAAGAAAACCTTAAAGCGCATCAATAATCTGATAAGGGATGCTCAGCGCACGCCATTTTCGGGCATAGGAAAACCAGAGCCTTTAAAAGAAAATCTATCTGGCTTTTGGTCTCGCCGTATCGATGACTCAAACCGTCTTGTATACGCCGTTGATAAGGAGCAGATCATTATTATTTCTTGTCGGTATCACTACGAGAAATAATTTGGCTTTGCGGCTAAACCCGCGCCAGATAAAAACGCCATGAGCTTACGGCGCCCCAAACAAAAAAGCCAACCCCAATAGGGCTGGCCTTTTTCTCATTGAGCGATGCACTTCAGATTTAAATCCAGGGTAGCTATTAACCAGCCTTTAAAGGCTTGCTCATTTCCGCCCAGTCGATGTCGCCATCGTCGACCATATTTTCGTATTCCAATACGCCCAGGGCTTCAAACTTGGGTCGAACCTTGTCGGTCAGCAGGCCGATGCGGCGCAGGTTGGGGATTACCCGGGAGAATAGGTGGTTGCGGAATTTGGCAGTGCCGGAAGATTCTAAGAATATCTGCCGGGCCTCTTCGACATCCCAGCCGTAGTAGCGGAATACATCGGTGGGCACCAGGCGCTCGCGGCTGACCACTACCGCCTCGTAGGCGAACTCGGCGCGCTCTTCTTTTTCTTCGTCGCTTAGGGATTTCACAAACTCTTCGAGGTAGTGAATACCAAAGGCTACGTGGCGGGCTTCGTCGCGGATGACATAGCCGAGAATTTCTTTTAACAGGCCATTTTCTTCGGCTAGGTCGTGCATGGTGTTAAAGGCCGATAGGGCCAGGCCTTCGATCACTACCTGCATGCCGATAAATTTGAGATCCCAGCGCGGGTCGCTGAGGATTTTATCCAGAATCGATTTCAGCGAATTGTTGACCGGGTACATAATGCCAAACTTTTTCTGGATGTATTTATTAAATACCTCCACATGGCGGGCCTCATCAAAAGTTTGGGAGCCGGCGTAAAGTTTGGCCGCCAGGGTGGGGGCACAGGATACCAGTTGGGAGGCCACCAGCAGGGCGCCCTGCTCGCCGTGTAAGAACTGGGACAGGGTCCAGGAATCGCTGTGGTCGTAGAACTCGCGCTTTTGCTTTTCGCTTAGAGCCTCAAACGGGCCCCAGCCGGCAAAGCCGTTCTGAATGGCGCGTACCTCATCGGTCATGGTGCCCAGGGGCTTGTTCCAGTCGATGTCGGTCTCGGCGTTCCAGTTAAGTTTTTTGCCCAGCTCGTAGAGCTGCTTAATGCGGTTTTCCTGTAGGCGGTAATCCCAGTTATAGGAGCCTTCTAGCGGGGTTTGAAAAATCTCGGCAATATCGTCGGCGGCCTCTTCGGTCAGCTCAATATCATCGTCAATGCCGTGGCGCTCCTGGGCTGCTTGGTAGAACTTGACCTCGCGGGGGGAATCTTCAATAAACTTTACGGCCATCGTCACTTCCTCTTGGTATATCTATTGTTTGTTATTAAAACCATTATTCTGCCTCGGCAGAGGCAACTTCCATCACGAATTAACAGTCTCGTCTTAGAAAGCTTGCATAACAAGGTGATCTTATGCCATATTTTTGGTCATAAGCGGTCAACGATAATCATAAACCAGTGCCGCAAGGATAATTCTATGGCCCAAGCCCATTTTCCTGCCAGTTATGCCGCGATTATGGCCGAGATGGTCGAAGAGTATGGCAAGTCTGCCGAGGCTCTGCTGAAAACAGCGGGGCTTAGCCACAGCCAGATCGACCAGCCGGAAGCACGCATCAACGACGCCCAGTTTCGCCTGTTATTGAATACTGCCGTGCAAATCAGCGGCGACCCGGCCATTGGCCTGCGCTTTGGCCGGCGCCTGACCCTTACCTCTCACGGGGTTTTAGGCTATGCGCTGATGAGCTGCAAAGACCTGCTGCAAGCTTTAGATTTACTGGCCAAGTACTACCGCCTGCTGATGAACTCCTCGATGTTACAGCTGGAGCAAGACGAGCAATTTGTCACCATTGAGCACCGTGATTTTGGGGTTAAACTAGCCGGCACCCACTTTGACGAAGAGGTATTTTCTGCCGGCATGGTCACTGCCCTAAAACAGCTGCTACACCGCGAAACACTGCCCATTGAGGTCTATTTTTCCTACCCAGAGCCAGCCCATCGGGCGGTTTATCTGGAGGTGTTTGACCACCCACCGCAGTTTGGCCACCACCATAATGTGATTCGGATTCCGAACGCCCTATTGCAGGAAAAGCCCGAGTTCGCCAACCCTTCGATGCTGAAAATTTACCAGCAACAGTGCGACCGGCTAATGGCGCGAATCGACGATAAATCCAACCTCAGTGCCAGTGTGCGGCGCCAGTTAATTACCGAACAGGGGGAGTTTAGCAAGCTGGACGATATGGCCGCCCAATTCCATATGAGCCCGCGCACCTTTCGCCGCCGGCTACAGGAAGAGGGCAAATCGTTTCAAAAAATTAGCGATGAGGTGAAGCGGGAGTTAGCCGAAGACTATTTGCGCAACTCAGCCTTTTCCATCGAGACGGTGGCCAACCTAGTGGGCTTTAACGATATTTCTAACTTCCGCCGGGCCTTTATCCGTTGGACTGGACAGTCGCCGGCGGCTTATCAGAAACAGCTTAATCAAAGTTAGAAGGGGCTTTGTTGCCGAGCCTTATGGTGGGGGGGTGGCTTCTGGGGGACGCATGAACCCATCCCTGGGGCTCTCGTCCGCCGTCCCTGGCTCCCAAGCCCCCAGAAGCCACCCCCCACCATAAGGCTCTACACCGCGCAGACTTTAATCGAAGCCACTTTAATCAAGTAACAGAAGAATTAATCATCACCCTCAAGCAAATGCCCCAACTTACCTTTTTTGGTTTCCAGGTATTTGGCATTGTGGGGGTTGCGGCCGGTTTCGTGGGGCAGGCGCTCGACCACATTGACGCCCAGATCTTGCAGGGCTTTGACCTTGCGCGGGTTATTGGTCATCAGCTTTAAGGCTTTAATATCCAGGTGGCGCAGCATCTCGTGCAGAATACTGTAATCGCGCATATCCGCACCAAAACCCAGTTGCTCATTGGCCTCGACTGTGTCGGCGCCCTTGTCTTGCAAATGGTAGGCTTTAATTTTATTAAGCAAACCAATACCCCGGCCCTCTTGGCGCAGGTAAAAGATAACCCCGCGACCCTCTTGGGCAATGCGGTGCATGGCCGCCTGCAACTGGGCACCGCAATCACAGCGCAAGCTAAACAGGCCATCGCCGGTTAAGCACTCGGAGTGAATGCGGGCCAGTACTGGTTCGCCGTCGCTGACATTGCCCATGCTCAGCACTACGTGCTCTTTGTCGTTGGCCGTGTCTTCAAAGCCGTGCATGGTAAAAATGCCCCAGGGGGTCGGCAGCTTACAAGACTCGATAAAACGGATAGTCACAAATATTCCTCTTAGCCGGCCTGGATAAAATACGCGGCCAGCTGCAGTAGTAGGCAGGCGTAAATGCCGGCCAGCACATCGTCGATCATTATGCCGAAGCCACCGCCGACGCGGCGATCTACCCAGCCGATGGGCCAGGGCTTGGCAATATCAAAAATTCGAAATAACACAAAGCCGGCCAGCAACCACGGCCAGCCAGCGGGTACAAACAATAGGCTGATCCACAGGCCGACAAATTCATCCCAGACGATGCCGCCGTGATCGTGCACCTGTAGGTAATTGGAGGCGTACTCACACAGATACACCCCCAGCGCAAAGCTTGCCACTAAAGCCCCTAAGTAGTAAGCCAGGGGTAATTCGGCCAAGAGTAAATACAGTGGCAATGCCGCCAGCGTGCCCCAGGTGCCCGGGGCTTTTTTGGCCAGGCCAGAGCCAAAGCCAAAGGCCAGTAATAATCGCGGATCGCTTAATAGCGCTTTAAAACTGGGGGCAGGGCTGGCCATTAGAAGTGCGTGAACCCCGTTGTTGTAAATTCATGCGGGCTGCCTTTGTATAAACACTGCACCCCGCTATGGCGATTGGTATTGCCAATTAAGGTAACCGGCAGGCCAAACTGGGCCGCTAATTCTTCAAATTGACTGCGGCCGGTCTCCGGCACCAGCAGGCACAGTTCGTAATCGTCGCCGCCGGTGGCCGCCAGCTCTAGGGCCTGGACCTCGCTGCAACTGCGCTGCAGCGCTGGCGACAGGGGCAGGCGTTCTAGATCAATGGTGGCACCGATATCGCTACGCTTACAGATATGGCCTAAATCCGCGATCAAACCATCGGAGACATCCACCGCCGCGCTGACCATACGTGCCACACCGCCCACCTGTAAACGGGGCTCGGGTCGGTAATAGCGCTGCATAAAATAGCCCGCATCCTGCTGAGTAGCGCTGAGCTTTTTATTCATAAATTGCAGCGCCGCGGCCGCATCGCCCAAACTGCCGCTAACATAAACCAATTGGTTGGGGCGACCACCGCTGCGCAATAGCGCCTGGCCCGGTGCTACCTCGCCGTGCACTGCAACGGTAATACTTAAAGGGCCGCGGGTGGTGTCGCCGCCCACCAGGGCAATATCAAACTGGGCCGCTGCCGCTTGCAGGCCTTGGCTAAAAGCTTTTAACCAATTGGGCTCTACCTCGGGCAGGGTCAGGGCCAGGGTAAACCAGCGCGGGCTGGCGCCACAGGCGGCCAGATCGCTAAGGTTAACCCGCAGGGCGCGCTCGGCAATTAAGGTGGGGTCGGCCTTGGCCGGAAAGTGTACATCGGCCACTAGGGTATCTACCGACATGGCCTGAAAAAAACCGTCGCTGGGTTTGACGATGGCGCAGTCATCGCCCACCCCCAACTGCAAGCTCGACTGAGCCACCACATTGGGGCCAATATTGCTGAAATACTGCTGAATCAGATCGAACTCATTCATGCTGATACCCGGCTATTTGCCAGCTGCTTTGACTTCCACCGCGCGCAATTGCTCGGCCAGTTTATCGAGCACGCCATTAATAAATTTATGGCTGTCGGTGGCGCCAAATTTTTTGCCCAGGGACACGGCTTCGTTAATCACCACTTTATAGGGCACATCGATACGCTCGGCCAGCTCGTAGCTGCCAATTAACAGCAGCGCATGGGTAATCGGGTCCAGCTCCTGTAAGCTGCGATCTTGCAGATAAGGGGTAAACTTTTGCTGCAGTTCGCTCATTTTGCTGGGGATACTGTGCAGCACCTCGCGGAAGTATTCAACGTCGACATGGTTCATATCGTTATCGGCGTGGAACTCGGCCTCAATCACATTGAGGCTGGCGCCGGCCATCTGCCATTGATAAAGGGCCTGCATGGCATAGTGGCGCGCCTTGCGCCGGGCAGCGGGGTTAACACTCATAATTAAACTCTCTTAAAGAACTCAGCGCCTGCGAGGGGCGCTGATAGATACCTTAGCCTTACAGGCTGTTCAGCAGCGATACCATTTCCAGCGCAGTGCTGGCGGCTTCTTCGCCTTTGTTACCGGCTTTGGTGCCAGAGCGCTCAATCGCCTGCTCGATAGAATCGACGGTCAGCACACCAAAGGTCACCACAGTGTCGGTGGCCAGGCCAACCTGGGCCAAGCCTTTGGTACATTCGCCAGCCACATAATCAAAGTGGGGGGTGCCGCCGCGAATCACCGCACCCAGGGCGATAATCGCATCAAATTTTTTGCTGGCGGCCAAGCGCTGGGCCACCAGCGGGAATTCAAACGCGCCGGGGGCGTAGACGATGGTCACGTCTTCTTCTTTAATACCGTGGCGACGCAGGGTATCGAGCGCGCCGTCTTTAAGGCTTTCAACCACAAAGCTGTTCCAGCGGCTGACAATTAGGGCGTACTTACCCTGGCAATTGGTAAATTGGCCTTCGATGGTTTTAATACTCATAACGTGTTCCTTTTAAAATAGCCGCTATTCGCAGCTCAAGTATTCTTCTACTTCCAACTGGAAGCCAGACAGGGCGCTAAATTTAAACGGCGCGCTCATTAAGCGCATTTTACGCACACCCAAGTCTTGTAAAATTTGCGAGCCAGTGCCGACGCTTTTGTAAACCATATCCTGGCTTGGGCGGGGCTGCTTGCCAGAGATCATCCAATCGATGCTCTCTTCGATATCGTCGGTGGTTTCGTTGTGGCATAACAAGATCACCACGCCACTGCCCTCTTCGGCGACTTTGGCCAGGGCGCGTTGCACGCTCCAAGGCTTATAGGTTTTGTCGCTCTCGCGCAAAATACCGAGCACATCGCGGGCGGTATCGCCGTTGTGCACCCGCACCAGCGCTGCCTCTTGGGCACCAATATCGCCCTTAACCAGGGCGAAGTGTTTTTCCTGGCGCGGCTTGTCGAGGTAGGTGCGCAGGCTAAACTCGCCATGCTCGGTGCTGACCAAGCGCTCGTTAACACACTCAACGGTTTTCTCGTTGAGAGTGCGGTACTGAATCATATCGGCGATTGTGCCAATCTTCAGGTTATGCTCTTGGGCAAACCTTTCCAGGTCTGGGCGGCGCGCCATGGTGCCGTCTTCATTCATAATTTCGACAATGGCGGCGGCTGGTTCAAAACCGGCCAAGCGGGCCAGGTCGCAGCCGGCCTCAGTGTGACCCGCGCGGCTGAGCACGCCGCCGGCTTCGGCTTTTAAGGGGAAGATATGACCGGGCTGGACAATATCTTTGGCCTTGGCATCCCGGGCCACCGCAGCGCGCACGGTGCGGGCGCGGTCGGCGGCAGAGATGCCGGTGGTGACCCCTTCGGCGGCCTCGATCGAGACGGTAAAATTGGTGGCGTAGGCAGCGTGGTTATCGCTGACCATCAGCGGCAGGTCCAGCTGTTTGCAGCGGTCTTCGGTCAGGGTCAGGCAAATTAGGCCGCGGGCGTGGGTGGCCATAAAGTTAATATCTTCCGGGCGCACCTGCTCGGCGGCGATAATCAGGTCGCCTTCGTTCTCGCGGTCTTCGTCGTCCATCAGGATAACCATTTTGCCCTGGCGGATATCGTCGATCAGTTCTTCTACGGTATTGAGTTGCATAAATCTTGTCTCGGTTGCGACTGCGAGCAGTCTCTACGACCAGCTATTCACGGCCGGCTATTTACGGCCACCAAAGCCGTGCTCTTGCAAAAAGGCCATGCTCAGGCTCGAATCTGCACTGGCATCGGCGGCGTAATCACCCTGCAGCAAACGCTCTAGGTAGCGGGCGATAACATCCACCTCTAAATTGATGCGGCTGCCAGATATATAGGTGCCCATCACGGTTTTCTCAAGTGTGTGGGGCACAATATTCAGCTCAAACTCATCCCCGGACACCGCATTTACGGTCAGGCTGGTGCCGTCTATCGTAATCGAACCCTTGTGGGCGATATATTTGGCCAGAGCCTTAGGTGCGCGCAGGCGAAAACGCTCAGAGCGCGCATCGCGCTGGCGGCTGATGACCTCACCCACCCCATCCACATGGCCGCTGACGATATGGCCGCCGAGGCGGGTTTGGGGCGTCAGCGCCTTTTCCAGGTTAACCTTTTGCCCAACCTTCCAACTGGCCACGGTGGTGTTGTCGATGGTCTCTACCGAGACATCGGCCCAGTAGCCATCGCCGGGCAACTCGACCACGGTCAGGCAGACGCCGTTGGTGGCGATGGAATCACCCAGGGCCACATCGGCCAGATCCAGGTCATTGGTTTTTACCCGCAGGCGAATATCCCCACCGCGGGGCTCGACTGCGGTAATCTCGCCGATGGCTTCAATAATTCCGGTAAACATAGCAATTCACTCTGGTTTTGCCTATGGCCGCGCTGCCCGAAAGGGGCGCCAATTCGGCCATATGGATTAGCTTTCGGTATCCGGCCGGGCGATTATCTTCCAATCCCGGCCCACCGGCTTGATATCTTCGATAATAACGGGCAGATGGGCGGCCATGGTATCCAGTGGCAGCTCAAATATTGGTCTGGCCTTGCTGCCCAGCAGTTTAGGGGCCATATAGATGATCACTTCATCCAACAGACCCCGGCGCAAAAAGCTGCCCGCCAGACTGGCCCCGGTTTCCACCAACACCTCATTGCACTGGCGCCGACCCAGTTCGGCCACCAGCCAGTGCAGGTCGATACGGCCCTGAAAATCCCGCCCCTGCACAATTTCCAGCTGGGTGTGCTGGGCTAATAATTGCCGGGCCTGCTCACCGGCTGGGTCAGCCAGGGTGACCAGCAAAATAGGCCCTGGGAAGTTAAACAGCTGGGCCTTGGTATCCAAGCGCAGCTGGCTATCCAGCACCACCCGCAAGGGCTGGGCCGCCAGCGCCAGGGCTTCGGCTTCGGGACTTAAATCCAGCTCCCCGGCGCGCACGGTCATGGCCGGATTATCGCGCAGGATGGAGTCGATGCCGCTGACAATGGCACAACTGCCAGCGCGCAAGCGCTGTACATCGTGGCGCGCCGGGGCGGCGGTAATCCATTTGCTTTCGCCATTGGCCATGGCGGTGCGGCCATCTAAACTCATCGCCAGCTTGGCGCGCACATAGGGGCGTCCGCTTTCCATACGGCGAATAAAACCGGGGTTGAGGGCGCGGCAGCTCTCTTCTAATAATGGGCCTTCAACTTGAATACCCTGCTGGCGCAAATACTCATTGCCCCGCCCCGCCACCTTGGGGTTGGGGTCTTCCATACCGTACACCACCCGGCCGATACCGGCGGCGGCCAGGGCCTCGCAACAGGGGCCGGTTTTGCCGTGAAAACTGCAGGGCTCTAGGGTGACATAGGCGCTGGTGCCGCTTAGGTCTTGGCCACCGGCATTGGCAATGGCCTCGACCTCGGCGTGGCCTTTACCCGGCAGCTGGTGCCAACCTTCGGCAATAATTTGCCCAGCGCGCACCAGCACGCAGCCAACCCGAGGGTTGGGCATAGTGCTGTAGTGGCCTAACCGTGCCAGCTGCACGGCCCGGGCCATAAATTCTCGGTCGACGGGTGTCATTAATCGTGGTGGTGGCGCTCTAGGCGCTCGATCTCTTTGCGGAATTCGTTTAAATCCTGGAAGCGGCGGTAGACCGAGGCAAAGCGAATATAGGCCACTTCGTCCAGGCGCTGCAGCTGCTCCATAACCTTCTCGCCCACCCGCATGGCCGGCACTTCGCGCTCGCCGGTGGCCTGCAGATAGTGCTTAATCTGGGTAATGGCCGATTCGATCTGCTCCATACTGACCGGGCGCTTTTCCAGAGCGCGCAGAATACCGGCGCGCATTTTTGCTTCATTAAAGGGCTCGCGACTGCCGTCTTGCTTGATAATACGCGGCATCAATAGCTCGGCCACCTCGTAGGTGGTAAAGCGCTCGCGGCAACTTTGGCACTCGCGCCGGCGCCGCACCTGATCGCCCTCGGCCACCAGGCGCGAATCGATCACTTTGGTATCTTCTTCACTGCAAAAGGGGCAATGCATAGTTGGTCCTGTGTGGTCAGCCCAGAAGTGGCGGGCATCATAGCATATTAGGCTTTGCGCAGCCCAAACCAGGGTATTGGCATTAGCAGCAACACCAATAGCAGCCCCCACCACAGTTCAATGCTTGCTAAAAAGTAGGCCGCCACAAATACCAGCGCAGTAATGGCGATATTGCGAATTAACCAAGGCCGGGTGCCCCTGGGCAGCTGACCATCGCGTATCAGCGCCGCCAACAAAGGCAGGCCCAGGTGGATGGGGAGATAGGTAATAAAGCCTATTATCCAGAAAAGGTATTCGTTGATCACAGCCTGCCTCACTCACTAACAAAAACGCCCAGGGTCTAGCCTGGGCGTCCATTTCCAATCTGCTATTTCGTCTTAGCCATACACAGGGAACTGCTTACAGATTTCCAACACCTTGGCTTTTACCTCGGCGATTACCTGCTCGGAGTTACCGGCCTCTAGGGATTCCAGCACATCGCACATCCAGTGGGTCAGCTGCACGGTTTCGGCCTCGCCAAAGCCACGGGTGGTAATGGCGGGGGTGCCCACGCGCAGGCCCGAGGTGACAAAGGGCGAGCGCGGGTCGTTGGGTACGGAGTTTTTGTTCACCGTGATATTGGCGCTGCCCAGGGCCGCATCGGCGTCTTTACCGGTGTACTCTTTGCCAATTAGATCAACCAGCATCAGGTGGTTTTCGGTACCGCCGGAAACGATCTTAATACCGCGTTCGATAAAGGTGGCGGCCATGGCCTTGGCGTTTACCACAACCTGCTGCTGGTAGGCCTTGTATTCATCGCTCATGGCTTCTTTGAAGGAGATGGCCTTGGCCGCAATAACGTGCATCAAGGGGCCGCCCTGACCGCCGGGGAATACCGCCGAATTCAGCTTCTTCTCAATGTCTTCGTTGGCACGGGCGAGGATAATACCGCCACGGGGGCCGCGCAGGGTTTTGTGGGTGGTGCTGGTGGTGACATCGGCAATTTGCACGGGGCTGGGGTAAACACCGGCGGCCACCAGGCCGGCGACGTGGGCCATATCCACAAGTAGGTAGGCGCCGACTTTATCGGCAATATCCCGAAAGCGCTGCCAATCCATAATTTGGGAGTAGGCGGAGAAGCCGGCGACGATCATCTTGGGCTTGTGCTCCAGCGCCAGGCGCTCAACTTCGTCGTAATCGATCTTGCCGGTTTCAGGGTTGAGGCCGTACTGCACGGCGTTATAAGTTTTGCCGGAGAAGTTTACCGAGGCGCCGTGGGTTAAGTGGCCACCGTGGGCCAGGCTCATGCCCAGTACGGTATCACCGGGGGCACACAGGGCTTGATAGACTGCGGCGTTAGCCTGAGAGCCAGAGTGTGGCTGCACATTGGCGTAGTCGGCACCGAACAGCTGCTTGGCGCGCTCTATGGCCAGCGCTTCGGCGGTATCGACATATTCGCAGCCACCATAATAACGCTTGCCGGGGTAGCCCTCGGCGTATTTATTGGTCAGCTTGGTACCTTGGGCCACCATCACCATGGGGCTGGTGTAGTTCTCGGAGGCAATCAGCTCGATATGCTCTTCCTGGCGGGTTTCTTCAGCTTGGATGGAGGCCCAAACTTCGGGGTCAAAGGAGGCGATGGTTTGGTTTTTATCAAACATGGCAGGCCCTGTAGTGCGTGTTCAAAAGGGAAGGCGCGAATTGTACACTAATCCGGCGGTTTAAGAAGCTTTTGTTAACGCCGCACGGCGCAATCTGCCAACAGCGACCATGGGGTTGTGGGGGCAGTAAAGGGCTTGAAGCCAGGCCCAGGGGCGAGCGCTACCGATCGCCGCCCCAGAACCCGTAGCGCTACTGGTTTAGGCGTTTTTTAATCAACTGATCAACCACAGATGGATCGGCCAGGGTCGAGGTATCTCCCAGTGAATCCAGCTCGTTTGCGGCCACCTTGCGCAGAATGCGACGCATAATTTTGCCCGAGCGGGTTTTGGGCAGGCCCGGGGCCCATTGAATCAGGTCCGGCTTGGCAATGGGGCCGATCTCTTGAGCACACAGTGCCACCAACTCTTTTTTCAGCTCGTCGCTCTCTTTCTCGCCGTTCATCAAGGTTACATAACAGTAGATGCCCTGGCCCTTAATATCGTGGGGGTAACCAACCACCGCAGACTCGGCCACTTTGGGGTGTAAGCCAAGGGAGGATTCGATCTCGGCGGTACCCATGCGGTGGCCAGAGACATTTAATACATCATCGACCCGGCCGGTAATCCAGTAGTAGCCGTCTTCGTCGCGGCGGGCGCCGTCACCGGTAAAATAGTAGCCTGGGTAGGTGCTGTAGTAGGTATCGATACAGCGCTGGTGATCACCAAATACCGTGCGAATCTGTCCGGGCCAAGATGCCTTAATCGCCAGGCTGCCCTCGGCGGGGCCTTCGATTTCTTTGCCCTCGGCATCCAGCAGCACCGGCTCAACCCCAAAGAAGGGCGTGGTGGCCGAGCCAGGTTTGAGCTCAGTAGCACCAGGCAGCGGGGTCAGCATATGGCCGCCGGTCTCGGTCTGCCACCAGGTATCCACAATTGGACAGCGGCCTTCGCCCACCACCCGGTGGTACCACTCCCAGGCCTCTGGGTTGATGGGCTCACCCACGGTGCCCAACAACCGTAAGCTGGTGCGGTTAGAGCGACGTACAAATTCATCCCCGGCGCCCATCAGCGAGCGAATAGCGGTAGGCGCGGTGTAAAAGGTATTGACCTGATGTTTGTCGACAATATCCCAAAAGCGGCCCGCATCCGGGTAGGTGGGCACGCCCTCAAACATTAGAGTGGTGGCGCCATTGGTTAATGGGCCATAGACAATGTAGCTGTGGCCGGTTACCCAACCGACATCGGCGGTACACCAATATACCTCGCCGGCCTGATAATCGAAGGTGTATTTATGGGTCATGGCCGCGTGCAGCAAATAGCCGGCGGTGGTGTGCAACACACCCTTGGGCTTACCGGTGGAACCAGAGGTGTAAAGGATAAACAGCGGGTCTTCTGCGCCCATTGGCTCGGGTGGACACTCCTCATCGGCGGCGGGCACAATGACGTGATACCAGACATCGCGCTCATCGTTCCAGTCGATGCGGCCACCGGTGCGTTTAACCACCAGACAAGTGTGCACATCGGGGCAGTTCTCCAGCGCGCGGTCAGCATTGTATTTCAGGGGCACGGCTTTACCACCGCGCACACCTTCATCGGCGGTGATCACCACCTGGCAATCGGCATCGAGAATGCGGTCTTTTAGGGCATCGGGGGAGAAGCCACCAAATACAATCGAGTGCACTGCACCGATGCGGGCACAAGCCAGCATGGCGTAGGCGGCCTCGACGATCATGGGCATATAGATACAGACCCGGTCGCCCTTTTTAACCCCGCGAGATTTCAACGCATTGGCCAGTTTGCACACATGCTCGTGCAGGTTTTGATAGGTGATGGTTTTAGTGTCGTAGGGGTTGTCGCCCTCCCAGATAATGGCAGGGGCATCGGCCTTCTCGGCCAGGTGGCGATCGATACAGTTGGTGGTGACGTTTAGCACCCCATCTTCAAACCACTTGGCCTCACCCTTGTGGAAGTCGAACTCGCGCACTTGGGTAAAGGATTTATCCCAGCTAAGGAATTCGTGGGCCTTGACCGTCCAGAACGCCTCGGGCTGCTCTACCGATTGCTTGTACATGGCATCATAGCGTTCCTTATCGATATGAGCCGTGGCGGCCAGGGCCTTGGGTACTGGGTAAATATGGGATTCTGACATGGAAACTCCTCCACCATCGCTTAAATTAGATTTATATCATCTAATCATATCGCCTTAGGGGGATTTTCCTAGCTCGACCATGGTCGAGGTTGAGGATTAACGCCGGCATGGCTAATTGGCCAGACAACTGGCGAGCATTGCGCCCGCACAGCCGTCGCTGCAGGGTGCCCAGCCGCCAGTGAAGGCACTGCCAAAGGCAACCGCCAGCTCACCATAGGTATACTTGTTAGGGTACCCTAGCCTTCTAATACGATAGAGACATTATCAATTAGGCGGGCACCCTCGGTGTACATGGCACCGAGAATGGTAATTTCATTGTCGTCAAAGGCGGCCATTTCCAGGTCTTTGCTGTTGCAGATATTAAAGTAATCCACCCGAAAGCCCTCGGCCTCAATTTTAGCCCGTGCTTTAGACTGCAGCTCGCTGTAGTCTTTATTGCCACCTTTAATCTCATCGGAAACCCAGCTTAGGGTTTGATACAGCACCGCCACGCGCGGGCGCTCCTCCTCGGTGATAAAGCCGTTGCGCGAACTCATGGCCAAGCCATCTTGTTCACGGTGAATGGGCGCGGCGGTGATCTCAATATCCATGCACAGGTCTTCAACCATGCGGCGAATAACCGCCAACTGCTGATAATCTTTAATGCCGAAAACTGCCTCATCCGGCTCGACAATATGGAACAGTTTGGTGACAACCGTGGTCACCCCCTCAAAGTGGCCGGGGCGGCTGGCACCACACAACACATCGGTCATGGTGGGGCAGATCACTCGGGTTTGGTGCTCTAAACCGTTGGGGTACATTTCGTTGTCGTCGGGGTGAAATAAATAGTCGCAGTTAACCGAGCGCAGTTTTTCACAGTCGCTGGCGAAGGTGCGGGGGTATTTATCCCAGTCTTCATTAAGGCCAAACTGCAGGCCATTAACAAAAATCGAGCAAACCACAATATCGCAAGTCTGGCGGGCGCTGCGCACCAGTTCTAGGTGGGCATCGTGCAAATTGCCCATGGTGGGCACAAAGCCAATGCGCTTGCCCGCCATACGCTCGGCCTTTAATACCTGGCGCAAATTTTTAATATGATGGAATACCTGCATAGTGACTACTCTTTATCAGGGGGCCCAGATCGTTTTATCAATAACCGGGATCTTGCATATAATCGGGGGCGAGGTTTTCAAAGCGGGTAAATTTACCCACAAAGGCGGCGCGGCAGGTGCCCACCTCACCGTTGCGCTGCTTGCCCACAATCAATTCGGCAATGCCCTTATCGGGGCTGTCTTCGTTGTAATATTCGTCGCGGTAGATAAATAAAATCACATCCGCATCCTGCTCGATGGCACCGGATTCACGCAGGTCTGAGTTCATCGGCCGCTTATTGGGGCGCTGCTCTACCCCACGGTTAAGCTGGGATAGTGCCACCACCGGACATTCAAATTCTTTGGCAATGGCTTTTAGCGAGCGCGATATCTCAGAGATCTCCTGGGTGCGGCCCTCGCTGCTGCCCGGCACCTGCATCAGCTGTAAATAGTCGATCATAATCAAGCCGGGCAAGCTCTGGGCCTCGGCCTGCTCTAAGGTCATATTATCGTTGGCTTGCAGCAGCTGGTTTTGGTGGCTGCGCACCACTTTGCGGGTGCGAGCACGAATATCCTGGGGGCTTAAACCCGGAGTATCGTCAATATACAGGGGGCGCCCTTTAATCTTGGCCACCGCGGCCGAGAGCTTGGGCCAATCCTCTTCGCTGAGCTGACCGTTGCGAATCTTGCCTTGGTCGATACGCCCAACCGATGACAGCATCCGCATCATCAGCGCGTCGGCGGGCATTTCCATCGAGAACACCAAAGCGGGGCGATCTTGGGTCATCACCGCAGCCTCGACAAAGTTGAGGGCCAGGGCGGTTTTACCCATGGACGGACGCGCCGCCAATACCACCATCTCGCCGGACTGCCAGCCCGAGGTACGCTGGTCTAGCTCTTGCAGGCCGGTGGAAAGGCCGGTGATATCACTCTCGGAGCGAAACAGCAGGTCGATCTTTTCAACCGTGGTTTTTAATAGGTCATTGGCGCCGATAAAGCCCCCCTCTTTGGGGCGTTCCTCGGCAATTTGGGCCACCTTGCGCTCGGCCAGCTG
>JAOXRV010000821.1 GCA_025800435.1 Cellvibrionaceae bacterium
ATTTGCCAAACCGGCATCAGCCTTTCTATGGCCGAGATGGAAGCGGCCTTGCAAACTGAGGGCAGTCCCGCCGATATTTTAAAGCGGGTGGTCGACCGAGTCGCCAAGGTGGTGCTAGAGCACCAGGAATATGTAGTGGTGTATGTACGCGAAGAAAAGTGTCTTGATGCAGAAGATGCCCGAGAAATTCGCCAGCTTCGCAACCAATTCGACCATAAATTAGCAGAGTTGTTACAACAGGGCATAAACAGCGGTGATTTTGCCATTACCGATCCGCTGTTAACCGCCAACACTATTGGCGGCATGGCCAGTTGGATGGCCCTTTGGTACAAGCCGGATGGCAACTTTACCGACAGTGAAATTATTTTAAATACAAGCCAGCTAATTCAGCGCATGCTGGCCAACTAAGACAAGCCAATCCCGGCGCCACTCTTGGGCCATCATTCAGGCTTGCCGAACAGCAATAATAATAATTGGAGAGATCATGAGTGATAATCAACAGTGTGCGGATCCGCGCATACCGCCCCGAGAAAAAGTCGTCGTCAGATATTTAATCGATCAACTAGCCAAGCAACAGCCCGAGCAAGACTATGTGCTTTTCGGCCAGGGTCAAAGTATTAATTATCGCCAGCTGCGCAGTGAGGTGGTCAGCAAAGCCGCCGGCCTACAGCAGCTCGGCGTGCAACAGGGCGAGCATGTAGCGGTCTGGCTGCCCAATATACGCGAATGCCTGATTAGTTTTTTGGCGATCAACTATCTGGGTGCGGTTTACGTGCCCTTTAACACCGCTTATGTCGGCAATATTTTAGAGCATGTAGTTGAAAACTCTGATGCCAAGCTAATTATAGCTCACACTGCACTGGCGCCAGAGCTGGCGAATATCGAGCTGGCACAATTGCAAACCCTGGTCTTAGTCGGGCCCGACAAGGTCGCGATAGATGGCCTGGCAAGCCAGCGCTACGATCACGTAACAGCCGAGGAGTCACAGTTAAAACCCCCGGCCAAAGCCATCGAACCCTGGGATATCCAATCGATTATTTACACTTCGGGCACCACCGGCCCCTCCAAGGGTGTGCTGTCATCCTATCTGCATATGTACACCAACGCTGGCCCAGAAACCTGGCACTTTGTCGGCGCGGACGATCGCTTTTTGGTAAATATGCCCATGTTCCATATCGGCGGCATGGGCATCGCCTACAATATGCTTGTACGCGGTGCTTCAATTGCAATAATGGAAAACTTTAGCACCGATACCTTCTGGCCCTTTGTGCGCGAAACCCAGTGCAGTGCAATTTTTATGCTCGGGGTCATGGCAAGTTTCCTACTTAAACAGCCCAGTACAGAACAAGACCGCGACCACGCGGTAAGGCTGGCCTTTATGGTGCCCCTAACCGAAGAAGCACAACAATTTCGCCAGCGCTTCGGCATCGATATTTACACCATCTTTAATATGACCGAGATCTCCTCGCCAATCGTATCCGCGCCCAACCCACTTAAAACCGGAACCTGTGGCAAAGCCAGGCCCGGGGTTGATGTGCGCCTGGTCGACAGTAACGATTGTGAAGTCGCCAATGGCGAAACCGGCGAAATGATTTTGCGTACCGACCGGCCCTTTGGTATGAACAGCGGCTACTACAAAAACCCAGAAGCAACCTCCAGCGCCTGGCGCAATGGCTGGTTCCACACCGGCGACTGCTTTCGTAAAGACGCCGACGGCTTTTATTACTTCGTCGACCGAGTCAAGGATGCAATTCGGCGCCGCGGTGAAAATATTTCTTCTTTTGAAGTGGAAGCTGAAGTAATCGCCCACCCTGCGGTACAGGAAGTCGCCGCTATAGGCGTGGCCAGCGAACACTCCGAAGACGAGGTGATGATTGTGGTTGCAGCAGTGGCGGGCCAACAAATAGACCCCGAGGCACTGCTGGCCTTTTTATTAGAGCGGATGCCCCGCTTTATGGTACCGCGCTACATCCGCGTATTAGAAGCGCTGCCAAAAACACCGACCGCCAAGGTGCAAAAAGTATTGCTGCGCCAACAGGGGGTGTGCAGCAACACCTGGGACCGAGAGGCCGCCGGCATTAAGGTCAAGCGAAAAATTATCTAGGGCAAGTTTTTACTGAGTTTCCCAAGGGGGTAGCTGCAGCCGCTACGCCCTTTTTGTCGTTCACATAACTAGTTGTTTTTAAAGAAATTTTTTGCCGCCCACCACTTGACAAACACCAGTGCCATCGAAATATACTTAATAGTACAAATAAATACCAATAAGTATAAGCCGATGAGGATAAGCACATGAAGACTGCGATCAAACCCCTTGTGTATGCACTAGCACTGCTCGGCAGTGGGGCACAAGCTGCCGAATTAGAAGAGGTAATTGTCACTGCCACCAAACAGTCTGCGGCCCTGTCCGATACCCCGGCGGCTATTTCAGCCGTTACCGGGGATCAGGTAAAAGCCGGTGGAATCGTCGATATGGCCAGCCTACAGGCAGATATTCCCAGCCTCTCGGTCGGCAACCAATTTGGTGTAAACCGCATTTTTATTCGCGGCATCGGCATGAGCAGTATCGACCTGGGCGCCGATGGTGCGGTAGCTTTTTTGCAGGACGGCGCGATTATTTCACGCCCGGCCGCCCAGCTCGCCGGTTTTTTTGATATTGGGCGCCTCGAAGTGCTGCGCGGCCCACAAGGCACTCTATACGGCCGCGGCGCCACCGCCGGGGTAGTCAACTTAGTGACCCGCAGGCCGCAGCAGGATTTTAGCGGCTATATCAATATTAGCGCCGGTAACTACGCCATGCGCTCACTCGAGGCCGCCGCCGGTGGCAGCCTTGTCGGCGACACGGTAATGGGCCGGCTCGCGCTAAAAATTGATCAGCGCGATGGCTATGGCAAAAACCTGACAACCGGCAACGATGTCGACGACCGAGATGCAAGCGCCGTGCGCGGCAGCTTATTGTTTAAGTTGTCAGAAGACGCCAAT